>CAZEDA010000004.1:0-35226 GCA_964510915.1 uncultured Rhodocyclaceae bacterium
CCTGCCGCGCGCCCGGATCCGCGCGCAGCGCTTCACGCCAGCCCCGGTTGGCGATCGCGGTAGCGTATGGAAGTGTGGCCTGCGTCAGGGCGAGCGTGGAGGTGCGCGCTACCGCGCCGGGCATGTTGCCGACGCAGTAGTGGATCACGCCCTCCTCGACATAGGTGGGGGCGGCGTGGGTTGTCTGGCGAGAGGTTTCCGCGCAGCCGCCCTGGTCGATCCCGACGTCCACCAGCACCGAGCCCGGCCGCATCGAGCGGAGCATCTCGCGGGTGATGAGCTTGGGTGCATGCCGGCCTCGGACGAGCACTGCGCCGATCACGAGGTCGGACTGGCCGATGTGGCGGGCAATGGCGTCCGGTTCGGAGTAGCACGTGCGCACGCGGGTGCCGAACAGCGCTTCGATCTCCCGCAGGCGCCGCAGATCGATGTCGAGCACCGTGACATCGGCGCCGAAGCCCGCTGCCGCCCAGGCGGCGTGCGTCCCGACCGTACCGGCGCCGAGGATGGTGACCTTGCAGGGCGGGACGCCGGGCACCCCCGGGAGCAACACGCCGCTCCCGCCCTGAGGCAGCATCAGCGCCCAGGCGCCGGTCTGGATGGCGAGCCGACCGGCAACCTCGGACATTGGAATCAGCAATGGCAGGGCGCCCTGCGCGTCGGTGACGGTCTCGTACGCGATGCCGACCGCCTTGGCTGCGAGCATCGCTTCCACGACTTCCGGGCACGTGACGAGATGCAGATAGGTGAACAGCACCTGACCTTCCCGGAAGAACCCCAGCTCGGCTTCCTGCGGTTCCTTCACCTTGATCACGAGGTCCGCGTCCCAGGCCTCGGCGGCCGAGGCGGCGATCGTCGCACCTGCGGCGATGTACTCGCCATCGCTGAATCCGGCGTGACTGCCGGCACGGGTCTGGACGATCACACGGTGGCCGTGGCTTGCCAGCACGCGGGCGCCGGCAGGCGTGAGTGCCACCCGGTATTCGTGATTCTTGATTTCCTTCGGGACCCCTACTCGCATCGCAGTCTCTCCTCGCAGTCATTCCTCCGGAAGGGCTGATCAAGCGGTCGCGCCCGCTCGACTCATTCCGCCTTTCCCTTGGTGCCATCCCGCAGTGTGCGCTCCAGCGAGCTCACGCGGTTCTCGAACTGGTTCAGCAGTTCCCGCAGGGCTCGCACCGTCTCCTGCGCGTCGTTCGCGGTGCCCCGTTCCGCCAGGGCATCGGCCTCGGCCACCTCCCGGTGGCTCTCCTCGAGGCTGTTGATCACCACGGCAACGAACAGATTCACCACCACGAAGGTCCCCAGCAGCACGAAGCTCACGAAGAAGACCCAGTGCCAGCGACCCAGCTCCATGGCGGTCTTCATGATGTCCGTCCAGGCCTCGAGGGTCGCGATCTGGAACAGCGTGAGGAAGGCGCGCCCCAGCGTGCCCCAGTGTGCGGGGTCGTGCGCGCCGTACAGGTGATAGCCGGCCACGCCGTACACGTAGAAGAGGATCGCCATGAGGGACACCACGTGCCCCATGCCCGGTATGCAGCGCACGAGCGTCGCGACCATCAGCCGCAGCTTGGGAAGTGCGGTGACCAGGCGCAGCACCCGGAGGATGCGGATGAGCCGCGCCACGGTGGCGAACTCGCCCGAGCCCGGAATGAGGGACAGCACGATGATGGCGAAATCGAAGACATTCCAGCCGTTCGCGAAGTAGCGCTGGGGCTGGGGCCACTGGGCGGCGATCTTGAGCGCCGCTTCGCCGATGAAGATGCAAAGGATCGCGACGTTGATGGCGTCGAACACACCCTCGAAGCTGCGCATCACGTCCGGCTGGGTCTCCAGGCCGATGATCGCGGCGTTGAAGACAATCACCAGGACGATGAATCGGTCGAAAGCGGCGGAAGCGGTGAGTCTTGCGGCAAACCCGGTCACGGTCACACTCGTCCAGTATGAAGGTCAGCACCTGCCCGTCGGCACGCGGGCCGTTGGAAAAGAAAAAGGCGCGCGGAGTTCCGCGCGCCTTTGCTGCATCGGGATTTCCTGCCGGAGCGTCAGGACGCGCGGACTTCCTGGCGCTGCTCCCCGAGCCCGTCGATGCCTACGCGCATGACGTCACCGCCCTTCAGGAACACGGGATTGGGCTTGATGCCCATGCCCACGCCGGGCGGGGTACCCGTGGTGATGATGTCGCCCGGCTCGAGCGTGCACAGGAAGCTCACATACGCGACCAGCTGGCGCACGTTGAAGATCATCGTGTTGGTGTTGCCGGTCTGCATGCGCTGACCGTTGACGTCCAGCCACATGGCGAGGTTCTGCGGGTCCGCGATTTCGTCGCGGGTCACCAGATACGGCCCGATCGGGCCGAACGTGTCGAAGCCCTTGCCCTTGTCCCAGGTCTGGCCGCGCTCGAGCTGCCATTCCCGCTCCGATACGTCGTTGCAGATCATGTAGCCGGCGACATGGTCCAGGGCATCGGCCTCGGACACGTTCTTCGCGCGCTTGCCGATGACGAAGGCGAGTTCCACCTCCCAGTCGCCCTTCACCGAACCCTTGGGGAGGATCACGGTGTCGTTGGGGCCCATGATGCAGGACGTGGCCTTGTTGAAGACCACGGGCTCCTTCGGGATGGGCATGTTCGATTCCTTGGCGTGATCGGAGTAGTTGAGTCCGATCGCGATGAACTTGCCGACCCTGGCCACGGGGGCGCCGAAACGCGGCGAGCCGGAGACCTTCGGGAGCGAGTTGGGGTCGATGGCGCGCAGGCGGGCGAGGTTGTCGTCGCCGAGCACCGAGCCGTCCACGTCCTTGATGATCCCGGACAGGTCGCGCAGGGCGCCATCGGCATCCACCAGACCCGGCTTCTCGCTGCCGGCGTCTCCGAATCGTACGAGTTTCATGTGTCTTCCTCCTGAGGTCAGATCGTGATGCCACCGTCGACGATGACCGTCTGACCGGTCATGAACGCCGATTCGTCGGAGGCAAGGTAGACGGCGGCACCGGTCATCTCGTCCGCCGTGGCGAGCCGGCCCATGGGCTGGCGCGCGATGAAATCCTTGCGGGCCTGAACCGGGTCCGCATTGGCATTGATGCGATCGCCGAGGGACGGCGTATCGACGGTTCCGGGGCAGAGCGCGTTGCAGCGGATGCCCTGGCGCACATAGTCCGCCGCGACGGACTTGGTGAGGCCGACCACCGCGGCCTTGGTCGTGCCGTAGACGAAGCGGTTCACGATCCCCTTGATGCTGCCTGCGACGGAGGCCACGTTGATGATCGAGCCGCCGCCATTCGCGAGCATGCCGGGCAGGAAGGTGCGGATCACCACGAAGTGCGACCGGACGTTGAGGTCGAACGCGAACTTCCACTGCTCCTCGGTGCACTCGAGCAGGGAGCCGCTGTGCACGAAGCCGGCGCAGTTGAAGAGGATGTTGGGCGTACCCACCTCGGCGGCGACGGCGGCCACCCGGGCGTCGTCGAGCACGTCGAGCACACGGGTCTGGATGCCCGGTGTGCCGTCGAGCGTTGCGAGCTTCGCGGCGTTGATGTCCGTCGCCCAGACCTTGGCGCCTTCGCGCGCGAAGGCCAGCGCCACGGCGTGTCCGATTCCTTGCGCTGCAGCAGTGACGAACGCCGTCTTGCCTGCGAGTCTCGTGCCCACGTTCTCCCCCTCGGATTCGCCTCTTTTGGAAGGGCCGAAGTATGCCATAGGGTCCGCGGCGGACCTTGCCTGCGCCTATAATCCGGCCAGAACCCCGGCGCAGGGCGCAGCCAGGAAAGCGCCTGCCCGTCATCGAACCCTCCGGAGGATCCATGCTGCAAGCCGTCGACCTGACCATCCGACTCAATCCTGCCGACGACGTGGTGATCGCCCGTGTCGATCTGCCCGCCGGCACGGAAGTCATCAAGGAAAATCTCCGCGCGGCCGTCGCCGTGCCCGCCGGTCACAAGATCGCCACCCGGGACATCAAGGAAGGTGAGCCGGTCCGGCGCTACAACCAGATCATCGGTTTCGCGACGCGCCCGATCCGCACCGGCGAACACGTGCACGTCCACAACCTCGCGATGGGCAACTTCGAGCGCGACTACGCGTTCGGTGCCGATTACAAGCCCACTGATTTCGTCGCCGAACCGGCCACCTTCCAGGGCTACGTGCGGGCCGACGGACGCGTTGCCACCCGCAACTACATCGGTCTCGTCTCCAGCGTGAACTGCTCGGCGCACGTCACCCGGATGATCGCCAAGTACTTCACCGACGAGGTGCTGGCGGAGTTCCCCAACGTGGCGGGCGTGGTGCCGATCGTCCACAGCACCGGCTGCGGCATGGGGTCCACCGGCGAGCCGGTCGGGGTGCTCCGGCGGGTGCTGGCGGGCTATGCGACCCATGCCAACTTCCATTCGTCCCTGCTGATCGGCCTCGGCTGCGAAGCGAACCAGATCAATGACCTGCTGGCGGCACAAGGGCTCAAGCGCTCCGACCAGCTGCAGACCTTCACCATCCAGGAGACCGGCGGCACCGGCAAGACCGTGAAGGAAGGCATCGCCCGCGTGAAGGCCCTGCTGCCCGAGGCCAACAAGGCGGTCCGCACGACGGTCCCGGCCAAGCACCTGACGCTCGGCCTGCAGTGCGGCGGCTCCGACGGCTACTCCGGCATCAGCGCGAATCCGGCGCTCGGCGCGGCGGTGGACATGCTGGTTCGTCACGGCGGCTCCGCAATCCTGTCCGAAACGCCGGAGATCTACGGTGCCGAGCACCTGCTCACCCGCCGTGCGGCTTCCCGCGAGATCGGCGAGAAACTCGTCGCCCGCATCAAGTGGTGGGAGGAATACACCGAGAAGCTCGGTGGCGAGATGAACAACAACCCGTCGCCCGGCAACAAGGCCGGCGGCCTCACGACCATTCTCGAGAAGTCGCTCGGTGCCGTGGCCAAGGGCGGCACGACCGCACTGATGGGCGTGTACAAGTACGCCGAGATCGTCGATGCGAAGGGGTTCGTGTTCATGGACACTCCGGGCTATGACCCGGTCTCCGCGACCGGGCAGGTGGCCGGCGGCGCCAACGTCGTGTGCTTCACCACGGGTCGCGGCTCCGCCTACGGCTGCAAGCCGGCGCCTTCGCTGAAGCTCGCGACGAACACCGCGCTCTTCACCCGTCAGGAGGAAGACATGGACATCAACTGCGGTGTCATCGTCGACGGCAAGGCGAGCATCCAGGAGGTGGGCAAGCAGTTCTTCGAGCAGATCCTGCGGGTGGCCTCCGGCGAGAAGTCCAAGAGCGAAATGTGGGGCTACGGCGAAGACGAGTTCGCGCCCTGGGTTCTCGGCCCGACGATGTAAGGACCTTCTCCATGAGCGACGCCGGAGGACCCGAGGACCCGCTGGAGTTCTTCCGCAAGATGTGGAACCCGATGTCGTTCCCCTTGCCCGGCGTCTTTCAGCCCACGATGAACATCGAGGACGTGGAGAAGAAGATCGCTGAACTGCAGACGGTGGAGAACTGGCTCAAGATGAATCTCTCCATGCTCCAGGTGACCATCAAGACGCTGGAGATGCAGCGCGACACGCTGCGGGCGATTCACGAGTCCACCGGGAGATCGTCCGACTCGAGATGAAGCTGAACGCCCCGATCCCGCCCGTGTTCACCGTGCCGGACTCGGTTCCGGTCGTGGGGGTCGATTCCATTCGCCCGATCACGCCGATCGGCGAGGAGGTTGCGCTGGAACGTCGGGAGGCCCGGGAAGACCGGGCCTCTGCGCAGGAGGCCGGGGTTCCTCAGGAAGTCGAAGTTCCGGCGGTCGACCGCCGTCTCCGCGAGGAGCGGCGGGATCGTGAACGCCGCCAGCGCCAGATTCCCGTGCTGATCGACACCCGGACCGGTCGCGACCGGCGGGCCAGTGCCCGGCGCGACGACGACGAGCCGCCGCCCGGCGGTGTGGACGTGAAGGTCTGACCCCTCGACGCGATGACCGCTTCGTATCTGGCGCAGGCGCGTTTCTCCAAGCCGTACATCGTCGTCTGGAACGAATCACGCAAGGAGGGTGCGTGGTACGACCGGTTCCTGCGGCTTCGCGGGACCGCGGTGTCACCCGACCTTCTGATCTTCGCGCGCTTCCGGTCGCTGTCGCACGTGCCGGAACATGAATACGCCGATCTTCCGGCGCCTCCCTGGGCGGAGAAGGTGTCGCCGGTGCACTGCCAGGCCTGGCGCCTGTTCGACGACCGATCCGACGAGGATGCGATGGCTGCCATCCCGAACGGGTAGGGCGGAACGGCCGCGGGCCGGCCGGTAAGGTTGGCGAAAGGTCCGACGACGAGACTGCGTTTCGCACGATGACGCGGCATTTCGATGCCGTGACCTCGAGCGGGGTCGTATTACTCCGCGGGCCGGTTCGCCGGTCCTGGACACACGCATGGTCTCCCTTGATACGACCCCTTCTTTTTTTCTCCCGGGCTTTGCGCGTCCGTCGCATCCGTACGATTCGCGTGCGGTATGTCCCTCCCTACAGTGGCGGCTGCTCCACCCCGATCTGCTGGAGAATTCCCCTGGGGGCGCCGCCCTCGATCGGGTCCGGACGGATCACGACGATGCGATCGTTCTGCACGCGGTAGTAGAACCGCTGCGGCGGGATCTTCACGGGGCGTCCGGTGGCGGGAATCGGCGCCATGCCGGGCAGGGCGAAGGTGCCTTCGTGCGTGCCGCTCTGGCGCCACAGCACATACCACCAGTCGCCTTCGCGACCGGGCGGGTCGTTGTCGTAATGCCAGTCGGGAAACCCCGTGTAGAGCGCCGTGAGCATGCCGCGGAATGCGTTCTTGTCGAGTACCCGGGCCTGCGACTCGAAACGAAGGTCGTCCGAGACGGTGTCCAGGATGGCCGGCACGTCGTGTGCCTTGAGGCCCGCCATGTAGCGCAGCAGCACGGGAGGTGTAGCTTCCTTCATGACAGGTCTCTCCTGTTCCCACGGTCGGGTGAGATGGAACCGCTCGGTCGCCGCCACCAGGGCTGAGCGGATACCCGGTTCCCAGGCGGAGTGGCCCGCATCGCTGATCAGCTGGAAGTCGGCTTCCGGCCACCGGGCGGCAAGGTCGAATGCGGACACGGCCGGGCACACCATGTCGTACCGCCCCTGCACGATGACGCACGGCAGATGCCGGATGCGGTCCACGCGGTCCAGCAGGCTCCCGGCCGGCAGGAAGATGTCGTGCGCGAAGTAGTGCGCCTCGATCCGGGCAAGACCCAGCGCCACCACGTCGTCACCGAAGTGCCGCATGGCGTCTTCGCTCGGGAGCAGCGTGGAGCAGGCGCCTTCGAACAGACTCCACTCGCGCGCGGCGGGCATGTGAACCGCCGGGTCCGGATGGTCGAGGCGTTTGCGATAGGCGGCGAGCAGGTCTCCGCGTTCGTCTTCCGGGATGAAGCCGGAGAACGCCGCCCACACATCCGGGAACACCGAGCGCACCCCGTACAGGAACCACTCGATTTCCGAGGGACGGCAGAGGAAGATGCCCCGGAGGATGAATCCCAGGCAGCGATCCGGATGGGATTCGCCGTACGCCAGCGCCAGCGTGGAACCCCACGAACCGCCGAACACCAGCCAGCGATCGATGCCGAGAAACTCGCGGAGCCGCTCGATGTCCGCGACCAGGTGGGGCGTCGTGTTGTCCGTCAGCGAGCCGAGGGGCGTCGACCGCCCTGCTCCGCGCTGGTCGAAGATCACGATGCGATAGCGCTCGGGATCGAAGAAGCGCCGGTGGGCAGCGCCCGCGCCGGCGCCAGGGCCGCCGTGCAGAAACACCACCGGAATGCCGTCGGGATTGCCGGATTCCTCCCAGTACAGCGTGTGCAGGGCGTCGACCGGCAGCATGCCCGCGCGGCGGGGCTCGATCTCGGGGAACAGGGCCGTGCGGGGCGCGGCGGGGCGGATGTCGTTCATCGGCGTTCCGTTCAGTGCTGTCGGACGGTGAAACCGCGCGACTGGAGTGCGGCGACGAGGCCTGTCGGGCCGGTCATGTGCCCGGCGCCCACCGCCACGAGCGCCACGCCTGCGCGGCCCAGCATGGCGACGATCTTCTCGGTCATGCCGAGATTCCGGTCGTCGTAGAGATTCTTCTGCAGCGATTCGGCCGCTGCAGGCGGCATCTTCCGGAGATCCGCCATCGCAATGGCGTCGACGGCGTCGGCATCGCCTCGTTTCCAGGCTTCGACCAGCGCCGTCATCTCGCGGGGCAGGCTGCCGGAGCGGATGCCGGCCACCGTGGCCTCCAGCATGGCGACCTGGGCCTCCGGACTCATGCGCTCCAGCATTTCCACCTGCATCGCCACCGATTCCAGTTCGACGATGGGCTTGCCGTCCTGGCGGGCACGCTGGGCAAGGTGCAGATCGATGCCGAGTCTCGCATCCATGCCGATGCGGCTCACCTCGAACATCGTGAGCGCCATGGAGAGCATGGGCGGCTTCATCGCCCTGGCGACTTCCATCGGCAGGCCGTAGGTACGCAGGACTTCGACGAGATCGCGGAAGAGCGCCGGGGGAACGTGCTGTTCGAGACTCTCCGGCGGACGGTAGACCGACGAAGCCGCGGCTGCCAGCGACTCCTGATTGGTCACGTCGGCCTCCAGCGCCAGCACGGAGGAGGCCCGGTACGCGTCCTCGATGGCGGGTGGCAGCGGGTAGAGAGAGGCATTGCCGACATGGATGGTGCCGACCAGGTACACGGTCGCCCGGTCGGATCGCACCTCCCAGAGCAGGCCCCGTGCGGTGTCGGCGGCCACCGCCCAGACACTGACGAGGCACAGCAGCAGCCCGCTCCAGGGCAGGATTCTTCGCAGCGACATTCACACTCCGGACAGGGTAAGTCGGACCGAGTCTAGCAAAGGCCCGATGACGGCGGCGTGCCGGGCAGGGCTGCAGGGAAACCGGCGCGTATAATTCGCCGCCTCCTCCCGCTCCCAAGTTCCGCATGGACAAGTCCTTCGAGAAGGCTGCACTCGACTATCACCGTCTGCCGACCCCCGGCAAGATTTCGATCCTCCCCACCAAGAGTCTCATCAACCAGCGTGATCTGGCGCTGGCCTACTCGCCCGGCGTCGCCGCCGCGTGCAACGAGATCGTCGCCGATCCTCAGACCGTCCACTCGTACACGTCGCGGGGCAATCTGATCGGCGTGATCACCAACGGCACTGCGGTCCTGGGGCTGGGCCCCATCGGGCCGCTCGCCTCGAAGCCCGTGATGGAAGGCAAGGCCGTGCTCTTCAAGAAGTTCGCCGGCATCGACGTCTTCGACATCGAGATCGACGAGCGCGACCCGGACAAGCTCGTCGAGATCATCGCGGCGCTCGAGCCGACCTTCGGCGGCATCAATCTCGAGGACATCAAGGCGCCGGAGTGCTTCTACGTCGAGCGCAAGCTGCGAGACCGGATGAAGATCCCGGTGTTCCACGACGACCAGCACGGTACCGCCATCATCGTGGGGGCCGCCTTCCTGAACGGTCTGGCCGTGGTGGGCAAGCGCATCGAAGAGGTCCGTCTGGTGTGCTCCGGTGCCGGTGCCGCGGCCCTCGCGTGTCTCGATCTCCTGGTGCAGCTGGGGTTGCGCATGGAGAACATCCTCGTGACCGACATCGCCGGCGTCGTGTACGCGGGCAGAACCGAGGAAATGGATGACAACAAGCGCCGGTACGCGCGGGAGACTCCGGCGCGCACGCTCGATCAGGTCATCGCCGGTGCCGACGTGTTTCTCGGCCTGTCGGCGGCAGGGGTGCTGAAGCCGGAGATGGTGTCGCGGATGGCAGAGAAACCGCTGATCTTCGCGCTCGCGAATCCGACGCCCGAGATCATGCCCGACCTGGCCAAGCAGGTGCGGCCGGACGCCGTCATCGCGACAGGCCGCTCGGACTTCCCGAACCAGGTGAACAACGTGCTGTGCTTCCCGTTCATCTTCCGCGGTGCGCTGGATGTCGGTGCCACGACCATCACGGAGGCGATGAAGCTCGCCGCCGTGAAGGCCATCGCCGAACTCGCGAAGGCCGAACAGTCCGACATCGTCGCGTCTGCCTACGCACAGGAAGAACTGCGCTTCGGCCCCGAGTACCTGATTCCCAAACCCTTCGATCCGCGCCTCATCGTGCAGATCGCGCCCGCGGTGGCGCAGGCGGCCATCGACAGCGGCGTGGCGACGCGGCCCATCCGCGATTTCGATGCCTACCGCGAACAGCTCACCAACTTCGTCTACCAGTCCGGGCTCATCATGAAGCCCGTGTTCACCGCGGCGAAGAAGTCCACCGCGCGCGTCGTTTACGCGGAGGGTGAAGATGAGCGCGTCCTGCGCGCGGTGCAGGTGGTGGTGGACGAAGGCCTGGCCTCGCCGATCCTCATCGGGCGTCCCGAGGTGGTCGTGCCGCGCCTCGAACGCAACGGTCTTCGCATCCGGCCGGGAACCGACTTCGAGCTGGTGAACCCCAACTCCGATCCGCGCTACCGCAAGTACTGGCAGGCCTACTACGACCTGATGCAGCGCAAGGGCGTGTCCGTCGAGCTCGCCAAGCGCGACGTGATGCGGCGGCCCACGCTGATTGCCGCGCTGATGGTCCGTCTCGGCGACGCCGACGCCATGGTGTGCGGTACCTACGCCCAGCACCAGCAGCATCTGGAAGTCGTGAAGAACGTGATCGGGCTGAAGCCCGGGGTCAACCGATTCGCGGCCATGAACATGCTGATCCTGCCCAAGCGCACGCTGTTCATCTGCGACACCTACGTCACGCAGGACCCGACTGCCGAGGAGATCGCGGAGATGACCTTCCAGGCGGCCGAGGAGGTCCGGCGCTTCGGTCTCGTGCCGAAGGTCGCGCTGTGTTCCCACTCGAACTTCGGCTCCGTGGATTCGCCTTCGGCGCGAAAGATGAGCCGCGCGCGCGATCTGATCGCCCAGGCGGACCCTAACCTCGAGGTCGAGGGCGAAATGCACGGCGATGCCGCGCTGGACGAGGAGATCCGTCTGCGGCTGTTCCCGAACTCCCGGCTGAAGGGCGAGGCGAACCTGCTCATCATGCCGACGCTCGATGCCGCGAACATCTCCTTCAATCTGCTGAAGGTCGTGAGCGGTGAGGGCATCACGGTCGGTCCCATCCTGCTGGGTGCCGCGAAGCCGGTGCACATCCTCACGCCGACGGCGACCGTGCGTCGTCTGGTCAACATGACGGCGCTGGCCGTCGTGGATGCGACGTCCTCTCGCTCGTGAGCGCGGCTTCCCGCAGGCCGACCGTCGGCGTCGTGGGCATCGGCGCCATGGGGCTCGGCGTGGCCCTGAGGCTCCGGGATCTCGGGTTCTCCGTAGGTGTCCGGGATGTGAGGGCGGAACCCGAATCGGTCGCGGCGGCCGCAGGCGCCACGATCCACGGTTCCCCGGCGGCACTCGCGAAGTCCTGCGATGTCGTGATCACGCTCGTCGTCGATGCCGCGCAGACCGAGGAGGTCGTGTTCGGTCCCGATGGCATCGCGGGGGCCATGTCGCCGCAGGCAGTGCTGGTGGCGATGAGCACCATGCCCCCGGCGTACGTGGCCGATCTCGGCGAACGGCTGGCTGCCCGGGGCGTCGCGTTCGTGGATGCCCCGTGTTCGGGCGGACCGGCGCGAGCCCGGGACGGCACGATGAGCACGATGATCGCCGGGCCCGCGGAGGCGCTGGCCCGATGCGGGAGCGTGTTCGAGGCGATCTCCTCGCGCCGCTTCCCCGTCGGGGAGCGCCCCGGCGACGGGGCGAAGGCCAAGATCGTGAACAACCTCCTCGCGGGTGCCAATCTCGTCGCCGCGGCCGAGGCCGTCGCCTTGGGAGAACGCCTGGGGCTCGATCTTGCCACGCTGTTTGGCGTTGTCTCCGCGAGTTCGGGCGGGAGCTGGGTCTTCGGCGATCGCATCGGCCGCGTGCTGGAGGGGGATCGGGGCGTTCGCGCCCGGCTCGACATCCTCCGCAAGGATCTCTCGATTGCCGTGGCGACGGCGCAGGCGCAGGGCAGCGCGACACCCATGGCCGAAGCCGCCTACGCCGCGTTCGATGCCGCGTCGAAGGACGGCAGGGGCGACGAGGACGACTCGGCCATGGTGCAGTGGTTTCGCGACCGGGGCGCGTCGCAGTGAGCGGCCGGGTACTCTGGATCGGCGTGCGGCCCGGTCGTCGGGAACCTGTCGTGGCGGTGGAAGCGGCGCAGGCGATTGCGGGACGCGGCCTCGCCGGCGACCGCATGACGCAGCGCCCCCATCGCATCCGTCAGGTCACCGTCATCGCGCAGGAAGCCATCGACGAGGTTGCCCGGCGTCTGGGCCTGCCGCCGATTGATCCGGCTCTGCTGCGCCGAAACGTGGTGGTCAGCGGCGTCGATCTGGAAGCCGCGCGCGGTCAGCGGCTGCGGCTGGGCGAGGTCTGGCTCGACGTGACCGGCCCCTGTGATCCGTGTGCCCGGATGGACGAGGCCCTCGGAGAGGGTGGGTGTGAGGCGATGCGGGACTTCGGCGGCCTCACTGCGGTGGTCCTGCAGGGCGGGGTGCTGCGGCTGGGAGACAGTGTGTCCGTGGAGCGGGCCGCGCTGCCCGGTCGGGCCGGCGCGACCGCTTAGGTTGTGCGGACCTTCCCTAGATCCCGAGAATCTTGCGCGCCTTGCCGAGCTTTTCCACGGAGTCCTTGTGATTGCCGGCCTTGTGGTCGGCCTCACCTTGCGAGCGGAGCTTCGTCACCTCTTCCAGCTGGGCGGTAGTGAGCGACGGCTTCTTGGAAAGCGCTTCGTCGATGGCTTTCATGTCGGCAGGGCAGTGGGCGGCCCAGGCGGACCCGGTCACGGCAGCGAACAGCAGGGCGGCCGATGCGATGTGCAGTTTCATGGCGTACCTCCTTCGGCGGTTGGCAGGGAGAGACTGGCAGTGCTCCAGGGCGCTGCCGGAAGAAGTATAAACTCGGCTCCACGCCCTCCGGCGGAATCTTGGGGATTCGGCCGGGTCGAAGCGGCGGTCTCCGTTCCCCGGTTCTTCCCTTGACTGAACCCACGATCGTTCTGCCTTCCCGCGTGACCCGTGACTGGGTCGCGCGACGGCTCACTGCCGATTTCGCGAGTCTCCCCGAGGGCGACTGGCTGCCGGTGTACCGCCATCCTCCGGAGCGGACGCCCGTGCCCGCGGCCGTGCTGGTTCCGCTGGTGGACCGGCCCGAGGGCACGACGATCCTGCTCACGCAGCGCACGGCCCATCTGAACGCCCATGCCGGACAGATCAGTTTTCCCGGCGGGCGCGTCGACCCCGGCGACGTCGATCGCGTCGACACCGCCCTGAGGGAGACGGTCGAGGAGATCGGACTGGGTCGCGAACGGATCGCGCCGCTGGGCTTTCTGCCCGACTACGACATCGCCACCGGATTCCGGGTCACGCCGGTAGTGGGATGGGTCGAACCACCTTTCGATCTGCGGCCTGATCCCTTCGAGGTGGCGGACATCTTCGAGGTGCCCCTGGCCTTCATTCTGGATGCCGCGAATCACCGGCGCCACAGCGAGATGCGGGAAGGCCGCATGCGCCACTTCTATTCGATGCCGTACGAGAGCCGCAACATCTGGGGGGCCACGGCGGGCATGCTCCACACGCTGTTCCGCCTGCTCGCGAGGGAGGACTGATGTCGAAGGAAAAGCTCCCGGTCACGCCCGCGGTACGGATGCTGAGGGCCCACGACGTTCCGTTCACGGACCACCCTTACGAATACGAGGAGAAGGGCGGCACCGCCGTATCCGCGCGCGAGCTGGGGGTCGACGAACACGCGGTCATCAAGACGCTCGTGATGGAGGACGACCGGCGCAACCCGCTGATCGTGCTGATGCACGGCGACCGCAAGGTTTCGACGAAGGAACTGGCCCGCGTCGTCGGGGTGAAGACCATCCAGCCTTGCACGCCGGAGACTGCCAATCGGCACACGGGTTACATGGTGGGGGGAACCTCGCCTTTCGGCACCCGAAAGACGATGCCGGTCTACTTCGAGGCCACCATCGCGGAGCTGCCTCGCATCTACATCAATGGCGGGCGTCGCGGATACCTCGTGGGCATCACGCCTGCCGACCTGATCCGCGTGCTGTCACCGACGCCCGTCAGCGTGGCGATCGACGAGAGCGCGGCATGATCGAGCTCGCCGCGCTGCTGATCGCCGTGGCCGTCGGGTGGTACTGGCTCGACACGCTGAATGCCCGGGAAGCTGCCCTCGCCGCGGGGCAGGAGGCGTGCGCTGCCGAAGGGTTCCAGTTCCTGGACTGGACGGTGGCGCAGCAGCGCATCCGCTTCGATCGCGACGGCGACGGGCAGATGAAGCTGCGCAGGGTCTACCGGTTCGAATACAGCGATACCGGCAACAATCGCCTGGAAGGCAGCGTCGTACTGCTCGGACGGGAGGTTCTCGCGGTCCGACTCGCCACGCCGCCGGCCCCGGTCTACACCGGCAACGTCATCGACCTGCGCTGAAGTCCCCGTCCGGATTGCCGATAGGGGAAAGACCGCCTGCAGGCAGGACCGATGCGTCCGTCATCGCCGCCAGCCGGGCGGGCCACGATCCTGTGGCACCATAGACTGTGTTTCTTCGAATTCGAACCGGGAGGTGAATCATGGCCAGGGGACAGAGCAACGACGTAGACATGCTTCGGGCAGAGATCGAGATGCTCATGAACGAGCGTGAGAGCCTGCTGCGGACGGTCGGCGCCTCGTCCGTGTTCTTCGCGAATCTGAGCGCGGATGAGCTGCCCGAGGACGCCTACGACGCAGCCGACATTCTCGCGAAATGCCTCGACAAGCTGCCCGAGGAACTGCTCCGCGAGGCGCTCATGCTCGTGCAGCCCCTCGTCGAACGCGATCTCGACAAGGCCTCCGGCAAGTCCGCCTGATTTCCGGCGGACGGGCACGTCGCCCGAACCGCCGCGCATCGCAGTGTCCGGGACGCCACGCCGAAAGCGTGGCGTTCTGTTTTCCGGAGGAGCCTCACGCTCGTCCCGCGCGCCGCCCCGCGAACTTGGTCACGTCCGCTGACCCCTCGCCGGCGCTGTCATTTCCGCCCCGATGTAGTGCATCCCCCCGGTGCGGCCGGTCCGTTGTTGTGCGTTGTCTCGGAGCGACAGCCCCTGTGAAAACCTCTTGCAAGACCCTCCAGAAAAGACTTTCTTCAATGTTCGCAGTGGGTTCCGCGTAACCCTGCGAGCGTGGCACATCGATTGCGAAATGTGTCGTGAGCGAGTCGCTGGCGCCCGATGCGGGTGCCTCGGGAAGCGACGAATTGCGCTTGCGGATCATTTCTCAAACCAAAGGGAGTTCTTACTCATGAATCGTCGTCACGTCCTGAAGGCCGCTGCGGCTGCAGTCGCCGGCGCCTGGATGCTGTCGTCCGCCGGTGTCGCGTCTGCCGCGGATACCATCAAGATCGGAATCCTGCATTCGCTGTCCGGCACCATGGCCATCTCCGAAACTGCGCTGAAGAACACCGCGCTGATGACCATCGAAGAAATCAATGCGAAGGGCGGTGTGCTCGGCAAGAAGCTCGAGGCCGTCGTGGTCGACCCGGCCTCCAACTGGCCGCTGTTCGCCGAGAAGGCGCGTCAGCTCATCACGCAGGACAAGGTGTCCGTGGTCTTCGGCTGCTGGACGTCGGTGTCTCGCAAGTCCGTGCTGCCGGTCTTCGAGGAACTGGATTCGCTCCTGTTCTACCCCGTGCAGTACGAAGGCGAAGAGCTGTCGCAGAACGTGTTCTACACCGGCGCCGCGCCCAATCAGCAGGCCATCCCGGCAGTCGAATACCTGATGAGCAAGGACGGCGGCGGTGCCAAGCGCTTCGTCCTGCTGGGTACCGACTACGTGTACCCGCGCACGACGAACAAGATCCTGCGTGCCTTCCTGAAGAGCAAGGGTGTGGCGGAAGCCGACATCATGGAAGACTACACGCCGTTCGGTCACAGCGACTATCAGACCATCATCGCCAAGATCAAGAAGTTCGCGGGCGAAGGCAAGAAGACGGCCGTGATCTCCACCATCAACGGCGACTCGAACGTGCCCTTCTACAAGGAACTGGGCAACCAGGGCCTGAAGGCCACCGACGTGCCGGTCGTGGCGTTCTCCGTGGGTGAAGAGGAACTGCGCGGCGTGGACACCAAGCCGCTCGTGGGTCACCTCGCCGCCTGGAACTACTTCATGTCCGTGAAGAATTCCGAGAACACCGCCTTCATCAAGCAGTACAAGGCGTGGGCGAAGGCCAACAACGTCCCGAATCTCGACACCGTCGTGACGAACGATCCGATGGAAGCCACCTACGTCGGCATCCATATGTGGAAGCAGGCGGTGGAGAAGGCCAAGTCCACCGACGTGGACAAGGTCCGCAAGGCGATGTCCGGCCAGACGTTCAAGGCGCCGTCCGGTTTCGTCCTCAAGATGGATGAGACGAACCACCACCTGCACAAGCCCGTGATGATCGGTGAAGTGCAGGCCGATGGTCAGTTCGACGTGGTATGGAAGACCAAGGGCCCGATCCGCGCGCAACCGTGGAGCCCCTTCATCCCCGGTAACGAAACCAAGCAGAAGCTCTGATCCGTCCCGGGACGATCCGGTGTGACCTGCAGCTGGAGCGCAGGTCATCGCCGGTTCGACCGGACGATGGAACCGAGCGGGCGGCGTCCACGGGCGCCGCCCGCCGCACACGGAGCCACATCATCCGCGACCGCGCCCACGCGGCGGGGTTGCTCACGAAGAGAGGTATTTCGGTCATGACGTCGGCCCTAGGGCGCTTGCGCGCGCTTGCGGTCCCGCTCGTGCTCGCCTTGATGTTTCTGGGTTCCGGTCAGCCTGCCTTCGCGATCGATGCGGAGATGGTCTCGGGCCTGGTGTCCGAGGAAGCCTCGGACAAGGCGGATGCGATCGAGAAGATCGTGGCGTCCGGAGATCCCACGGCGCTCGGACTGCTCGCCGCTTTGCGCGACGGCACTCTGCGTGTCACTCCGGACAAGAAGCTGTTCATCAAGGAACGCGGCGTCCTCAAGGATGCGATCAGCGGCGCCGATCTCGAGGCGGAGCCCGACGAGTCCGAGAAGGTCACCATCAACAACAGGCTCCGCTCGCAGGTGGAATCGGCGATCGCGGGTCTGCGCATTTTTTCCAAGGATGCGCAGGAGCGCCTCGAAGCCGCCAAGGCGATCGAGCCCAGCCTCGACACGCTGCCGATGCTGTCCAAGGCGCTTGCGGCCGAAACCGATGCCAAGGTCCGGGAGGTACTGCGCCTGGCGGAAGCGTCTGCCAAGCTGCAGAGCCCGGACGTGGCGCAGCAGCTGGCGGCCATCGAATCCCTTGCGGCCTCGACCGACCCGAAAGTCCGGACCCAGCTCCAGGCATTGACGAGTCCGCCCTCCGGGACCGAGACGCCGGAAGCCTCCAAGGTCCGCACCGCGGCCGTGGAAGCCGTCGCGGCCATCGAACGACGTCTCGCGATGTACGACATCGTCGGCCGTCTGTTCACCGGCGTGAGCCTCGGAAGCATTCTGCTGCTCGTCGCGCTGGGCCTCGCGATCACCTACGGTCTCCTGGGCGTCATCAACATGGCGCACGGCGAAATGCTGATGATCGGAGCCTACGCGACCTACCTCACGCAGCAGGTCTTCCGCTCGCATTTTCCCGACCACATCGACTGGTACCTCGTCTGCGCCGTCCCGGTTTCCTTCGCGATTGCCGCGGCGATCGGCATGCTGCTGGAACGCACGGTGATCCGCTGGCTGTACGGCCGGCCGCTCGAGACGCTTCTCGCTACATGGGGCATCAGCCTGTTCCTCATCCAGCTCGTGCGCCAGGTCTTCGGCGCGCAGAACGTGGAGGTGGCCAATCCTTCCTGGATGAGCGGCGGCATCGAACTCACGAACCTCGTCCTGCCCTACAACCGCATCGTGATCATCGGTTTCTCCGCCGCCGTGCTGCTGCTCGTGTGGCTCATGCTCACGCGAACCAGACTGGGGCTGTTCATCCGGGGCGTCACGCAGAACCGGACCATGGCCTCCTGTGTCGGCGTGCCCACAGGACGGGTGGATCTCATGGCCTTCGGGCTGGGTTCGGGCATCGGCGGACTCGCCGGGTGCGCGCTCTCGCAGATCGGCAACGTCGGACCGGACCTCGGCCAGAGCTACATCATCGATTCGTTCATGGTGGTGGTGCTCGGTGGCGTCGGCCAGCTGCTCGGCACGGTCTACGCGGCATTGGGGCTGGGCGTCGTCGCCAAGTTCCTCGAGCCGTTCATCGGGGCGGTGCCGACGAAGATCCTGATCCTCGTGCTGATCATCGCGTTCATCCAGAAGCGTCCGCAGGGGCTGTTTGCCCTCAAGGGCCGGTCGGTGGAGGCCTGAGATGACGACCTTCACCATTCCGGGCCGCGAGCCCCTGTTCTCGGGCAAGGGCTGGGCCGCGCTCGTCGCGTTCCTCCTTGCCTCCGTCGTGCTGGTGCCGGTGCTGTTCCTGGCGGTGCCCGAGTCGAGTCCGTTCCACCTGTCCGCGTACTTCGTCACGCTGATCGGCAAGATCATGTGCTACTGCGTCGTCGCCGTGGCCATGAACCTGATCTGGGGCTACACGGGCATCCTGAGTCTCGGGCACGGCGTGTTCTTCGCGCTGGGCGGCTACGCCTTCGGCATGTACCTCATGCGGATGATCGGCCGCGAAGGGCAGTACCAGAGCGATCTGCCGGACTTCATGGTGTTCCTCGACTGGAAGGCCTATCCCTGGTACTGGTCGTTCACCGACCAGTTCTGGTACTCGGCGCTGCTGGTCGTGCTGGTGCCGGGACTGCTCGCGTTCGTGTTCGGGTACTTCGCCTTCCGCTCGCGGATCAAGGGCGTGTACTTCTCGATCATCACGCAGGCGCTCACGTTCGCCTTCATGCTTCTCTTCTTCCGCAACGACACGGGCTTCGGCGGCAACAACGGCTTCACGGACTTCAAGCGCATCCTCGGCTTCCGGATCGCCGATCCCGGCACGAGGGCGACGCTGTTCGCGATCACGGCGCTGTATCTCGCCGGCTGCCTTGTGCTGACGCGGGCACTGATCCGGTCGAAGGCCGGCCGGGTGCTCACCGCCATCCGTGATTCCGAAAGCCGTCTCATGTTCTCGGGGTACAACCCGCTCTGGTACAAGCTGTCCGTCTGGACGCTGTCGGGTGTGCTGTGCGGCATCGCCGGAGCGCTGTACGTGCCGCAGGTGGGCATCATCAACCCGAGCGAGATGTCGCCGGCCAACTCGATCGAGATCGCGATCTGGGTCGCGGTGGGCGGACGAGGGACGCTGCTGGGCCCGATCCTCGGGGCCGGCATCGTGAACGGCGCGAAGAGCTTCTTCACGCAGTCCTTCCCCGAGTACTGGCTGTTCTTCCTCGGCATCCTGTTCGTGGTGGTGACGCTGTTCCTGCCGAAGGGCGTCGCCGGCTGGATTGCGAGCCGCAGGTCGGGAGACAAGACATGAACACCGATGACGATCTGAAAGGCGGTGTGACGTCCGGTCTCGGCCACGTCATGCCGGCGGACGTGGACGTGAGCCACGGCCCGATCCTGTACCTCGAAGGCATCACGGTGAGCTTCGACGGCTTCCGGGCGCTCAACGATCTCAACTTCACGGTGGAGGCCGGCGAGCTGCGCTGCATCATCGGGCCCAACGGCGCCGGCAAGACGACCATGATGGACGTCATCACCGGCAAGACCCGGCCCGATTCCGGGACGGCCTTCTTCGGTCAGACGATCGACCTCACCCGCTTCACCGAGGCCGAGATCGCCCATCGCGGCATCGGCCGGAAGTTCCAGAAGCCCACCGTGTTCGAGAACCACACGGTGGTCGAGAATCTGGAACTCGCCATGAAGGCCGACAAGCGTGTGCGCGCGAGTCTTCGCGCGAAGCTCGGTGCCGACGACCTGGCGCGCATCGGGGAGACCCTCGCGCTGATCCGTCTGGAGTCCGAGGCCGGCCGGCTGGCGGGCACGCTCTCCCACGGGCAGAAGCAGTGGCTGGAGATCGGCATGCTGCTCATGCAGGAGCCGAAGCTGCTGCTGCTCGACGAGCCAGCCGCGGGCATGACCGACGAGGAGACCGCCCGGACCGCGGAGCTGTTCAAGCAGCTCGCCGGCTCCCATACGCTGGTGGTGGTCGAACATGACATGGACTTCATCGCCTCCATCGCGCGGACCGTCACGGTGCTGCACGAGGGTTCCGTGCTGGCCGAAGGGCCCATGGACGTCGTCAAGAACGACGAGCGCGTGATCGAGGTGTACCTGGGACGATGAACCGATGCTGACCATCCGCAAACTCGATCATTTCTACGGTTCGAGCCACACCCTGAGAGACGTGGGACTCGACGTGCCCAAGGGGGCCTGCACGGCACTCCTGGGCCGCAATGGCGTGGGCAAGACGACGCTCCTCAAGTGCATCATGGGTGTCGAGAAGGTGCGCGGCGGCGCCATCGAACTCGAGGGCAGGGACATCACGCGCCTCACGCCCTTCGAGCGGGCCGCCCTCGGGATCGGCTACGTGCCCCAGGGCCGCGAGATCTTTCCGCGGCTCACGGTGGAGGAGAACCTCGTGATGGGACTCGCCTCCAAGCGCAGCGGCGCGGTGAAGGATCTGCCCGCGGAGATCTGGGAGATGTTTCCCGTCCTGAAGCAGATGCGCAACCGCCGCGGCGGCGACCTGTCGGGCGGCCAGCAGCAGCAGCTCGCCATCGGCCGTGCGCTGGCGATGCGGCCCAAGGTGCTGATCCTCGACGAGCCCACGGAAGGCATCCAGCCGTCCATCATCAAGGACATCGAGCGCGCCATCCGTGCGCTGGCACAGCGCGGCGACATGGGCATCCTCCTCGTGGAGCAGTACTACGATTTCGCGCGCGACCTGGCGGATCACTACGTGGTGCTGAATCGCGGTGTTGTGGTACAAAGCGGAGCGGGCGCAGACATGGATCGCAACAACGTGCGCGCCCAGGTCGCCGTCTGAAGGATGCTCGGGCCGCGCTGCGCGCGGCCAGCCAGGAGCCGAATGCATGGATCTCACGCCACGAGAAAAGGACAAGCTGCTCATCTTCACCGCGGCGCTGCTCGCCGAGCGGCGCAAGGCGCGCGGCCTGAAGCTCAACTATCCGGAGGCGGTGGCGTTCATCACCGCTGCCGTCATGGAAGGCGCGCGCGACGGCCGGTCGGTCGCGGACCTCATGAGCTACGGCACGACGCTGCTCGGCCGCGCCGACGTGATGGAGGGCGTGCCCGAGATGATTCCCGACATCCAGGTGGAAGCCACCTTCCCCGACGGCACCAAGCTCGTCACCGTCCACAATCCGATCGTCTGAGCGTCGGCGCCGCCGGCCCGGAGCCGGCGCCGCTGCTGCCCCAGGAGCCGCCATGATCCCAGGTGAACTGCGAACCGCCCCCGGCGACATCGAACTGAACGTCGGGCGCCGCACCGCCACGCTGACCGTACGAAACTCGGGCGACCGCCCGGTGCAGGTCGGCTCCCACTACCATTTCTTCGAGACCAACGAGGCGCTCGCCTTCGACCGGCAGACGGCCTACGGCATGCGCCTGGATATCCCGGCAGGGACCGCCGTGCGCTTCGAGCCCGGTCAGACGCGCGAAGTCACCCTCGTGGCCTACGACGGTGATCGTGTCGTCTTCGGGTTCCAGGGCAAGGTCCAGGGGCCGTTGAAATGAACGCGCCGGTGTCGATCGCTTACTCCCCCTTCCGAACCGGAGACCTCGCATGGCCGGCAGAATAGACCGCGCGTCCTATGGCGCGATGTACGGGCCCACGACGGGCGACAAGCTGCGTCTGGCCGACACCGATCTCTGGATCGAAGTGGAACGTGACCTCACCATCTACGGCGAGGAAGTGAAGTTCGGTGGCGGCAAGGTCATCCGTGACGGCATGGGACAGAGCCAGCGCGCCTCGGCCGAGGTCGCGGACGTGCTCATCACCAATGCGCTCATCGTCGACTACACCGGCATCATCAAGGCGGACGTCGGCCTCAAGGCCGGGCGCATCTGGAAGGTGGGCAAGGGCGGCAACCCCGACGTGCAGCCGGGCGTCACCATTCCGGTCGGTGCCGCGACGGAGGTCATCGCGGGCGAGGGCATGATCCTCACCGCCGGCGGGATCGACAGCCATATCCATTTCATCTGTCCGCAGCAGATCGAGGAGGCGCTGATGTCCGGCGTCACCACCATGATCGGCGGCGGCACGGGCCCGGCCACGGGCACCAACGCCACCACTTGCACGCCCGGCCCGTGGAACATCCACCGGATGCTGGAGGCGGCCGAAGCCTTTCCGATGAACCTGGGCTTCATGGGCAAGGGCAATGTGAGTGTTCCTCTGCCGCTCGAGGAGCAGATCGCCGCGGGTGCCATGGCGCTCAAGCTTCACGAGGACTGGGGTACCACGCCCGCGGCCATCGATGCGTGCCTGTCGGTGGCGGACCGGATGGACGTGCAGGTGGCGATCCATACCGACACGCTGAACGAATCCGGCTTCGTCGAGGCGACGGTGGCCGCATTCAAGGGCCGCACGATCCATACCTTCCACACGGAGGGTGCTGGTGGTGGTCACGCCCCGGACATCATCAAGGTCGTCGGCGAAGGCAACGTGCTGCCGTCGTCCACCAACCCCACGCGGCCCTTCACCGTGAACACGCTCGAGGAGCACCTCGACATGCTCATGGTGTGTCATCACCTCGACGCGTCGATTCCCGAGGACGTCGCCTTCGCCGAGTCTCGCATCCGTCCTCAGACCATCGCGGCCGAGGACATCCTGCATGACATGGGCGCGATCAGCATGATGTCGTCGGACTCCCAGGCCATGGGCCGGGTCGGCGAGGTCATCATGCGCACGTGGCAGACGGCGCACAAGATGCGGCTGCAGCGTGGGTCGCTCCCCGAGGATCGCGGCGACAACGACAACGCGCGGGTGAAGCGCTACATCGCCAAGTACACCATCAACCCTGCGCTGTCCCACGGCATCGCGCACGAGGTCGGTTCGATCGAGCCGGGCAAGCTCGCGGACCTGGTGCTCTGGCGTCCTGCGTTCTTCGGCGTGAAGCCGAGTCTGGTGCTGAAGGGCGGCGTCATTGCCGCCGCGGCCATGGGCGATCCGAATGCGTCGATCCCGACACCGCAGCCCGTGCACTATCGGCCGATGTTCGGTGCCTTCGGTCGTGCGGTGCACGCCACCAGCGTGACGTTCGTCTCCCAGGCGGCCGTGAGCGCGGGCGTGGCCGAGCAGCTCGGACTGCGGAAGCGTGTGGTACCGGTTCGGGGTACGCGGGCTCTGCGCAAGCGCGATCTGCCGCTGAACGGCGCCACGCCGAAGATGGAAGTCAACGCCCAGACCTACGAGGTCCGGGCCGACGGTGTGCTGCTCACCTGCGAGCCGGCGCCCGTCCTGCCGATGGCGCAGCGGTACTTCCTGTTCTGACCGACGGCGGGAGGCCTGCGCAACGGCGCAGACCTCCCGGCGGACTTGTCACTTCTTCACCATCTCCTTGGCCTTGTCCGTTGCCTCGGTGACGGCTTCCTTGGCCTTGTCAGCGCCTTCCTTCGTGGCTTCCGCGGCTTTTTCGGCAGCTTCCTTCGTGGCGTTGGCGGCCTTGGCCACGGCGTCCTCGGTGGCCTGCTTGGCGGCCTCGACCGCGTTCTTCGCTTCGCCGACGGCGTCCTTCGCGCCTTCCTTTGCGGCTTCCGCGGCCTTGTCGGCGGCATCCTTCGCGGAGTCGACTGCCTGCGAAGCGGAATTCTTGGCGGCATCCAGCGCCTGACTCGCGGGCGTCGGTTCCTCGTTCTTCGAGCAGGCGGTGAGCGCAGCGGCGACGCCGAGCGCGACGATCAGCTTTCCGATCATGGATCTCTCCTTGCAGCTGGTTGCGGTGTTGCGTCCGCGGCACATGCGAGCCGCGGGCGCGCGGAGTCTACCCCACGCGCGACAGGACAACGTCCTGTCGGCGGACGTGTCGTCACCGGGTGCGTTCCGCGAACCTGGCGAGGGCGGGGTGCGGCCCTGCTGATGCTTGCGGCCTGCGGGCCGTCGTCCATGGCGGATATGGCGGCGCCGACTCCGCCGACACTCGCCGTCGCCTCGTGGAATGCCGAATGGCTGGCCGATGACGTGTCGCTGAACGAGGCGGCATTCTGGGACCGTTGTGCGGCACTCGGCTGGCCGAACGAGAAACTGCGCCCGGATCTTCCGTTCTGCGACGTCTATCGCCGGTCACAGATCGTCGACGGCATCGGATACCGCGAGCGCAAGCTTGCCCCGGTCCGGGCGGTGTTCGCCGAACTCGCTGCCCGGCGCGTGGATATCGTCAGCGTCCAGGAGGTGCAATCGGCGAGTGCGCTGGCGTCGGTCCTTCCCGCGGGCTATCGGGTGCTCTGCATGACGACCCGGAACGATGCTCAGAATCTCGGCTTCGTCGTCCGGGACGCTCTGGCCACCGCACTGGAATGCAAGGAGATCGATTCGCTGAGTCTCGAGGGGTTGCCCGACATTTCCCGCCCGCTGCGTCGCGGACTGGACCTTCGCCTCGTCGTGGCGGGCCGGCGCATCGCGATTCTGGGCGTCCATCTCAAGGCCGGGTGTCCATCGGGTCCGCTCGACCGGGCCGCCGACGGCAGCTGCCGGATGCTCGCGCAGCAAAGTGTTCCGCTGGAGGCCTGGATGGAGGCGCGTGCCGCGGCGGGCGAAGTCTTCGCAGTCATCGGGGACTGGAACCGGGATCTGGAAGCGGAGGTCCGGGGCGGCTATCGTGCGCGGAATGACGGCTCGGACCCGGCATCACCCGCACAGGCGGGCCAGATCCGCAATCTCTTTCCCGAACTGAATGACGGAGCGCCGCCGGGCTCCGCGCTGCGACTCGCAGCCACCGACCGTGGCGTGGCCGTGCACGGCGCCTGTCACCCCAATCTCGACCAGCTCGTGGTGAGTCGCACTCTCCTGGACGCGCTGGACCCGAAGGCGCTCCTGGCGGGGCTGCTGCCCGCGCGTCTGCTGCCCGTGCCGGCCGGGGCGTCCGATCACTGCGTGCTGGAGACGGTACTGAAGTTTCGCTGAGGCATCGGGTCGCGCGAACCGTCGGCGACCGGCCGGGTTCAGCCTTTCCCTTCGAACGACAGGATGTCGTTGGCCTTGATGATCGCGTCGGCGATCTCTTCGGTGGTCACGCGCTTGGTCATCGCCTGCTCGCGGATGAGCTTGTAGGCGTCCTCCTCGCTCACGCTGCGGGTCTGCATGAGGATCGTCTTGGCCTTGGCAAGCTTGCGCTGGCTTGCGAGACGCTGTTCGAGCTTCGCGACGTAGCGAGCCTGCTCGCGAACCTGTTCCACCTGATTGCGTGCCACGACGATCGCCGTGAGCAGACCGAAGGACTTCACGGGTGCGGCGATCACGCCAAAGGCGTTGAGACGGAGCACGCTCTCCACCATCGTCGGATTCTCGTAGTTCACGACGACGATGACGGGAGGCGCGTTTTCCCGGCGGACCCACGACGGGTCGAAGGCAGCGACTTCCGGGCGGACGGCGAGGAACACCACGTCGGCCTCGTCCGGCAGGCGTTCCCGCGGCGGCCAGTAGGCCTGGACGCGGCAGCCGATCCGGCGCAGCTGCGCGATGAGTTCCTGACCGTCGGCATCTTCCGGATGGAACACGACCACGTTCAGGGAACGCAGGTCACGCAGGAGTCGGGAGGTGCCGGTCGGGGCGGTCTTCATGCGTGCAGGTCCCTGGAGGATCAGGCGCGGGACCGCAACCCCGTGCGGACGGACCAGTCCTGCAATGTGTGCGAAACCAGGTACGGGTCGGGGCGGACGCGATCCTTCGACTCTTCCAGAATGTCGAATTGCCCGGTCGCGTTGACACGGCCGATGCGCGGACGCAGGTGGGTGTGATGATTCTGCTCATCGATCCGGACGCGACCCTGCGGCGCATCGAACTCCGAGCCGGGCAGGGCGCGCAGCAGCGACTCCACGTCGTCCGGATCGGCGCGGCGCATGGCGTCGGCCAGCAGATGGATCTGGAAGTACGCGGCCTCCAGGCACTGGTTCGCGATCTGTTCGGGACCGAATCGCTTCTGGAGCGCGGGCACGATGCGGCGGTTCACGGGCGAATCGACGGACTGGAAGTACGGGGCCGACGTGATGTGTCCGGCGGCGAATTCGGCCCCCATCTGCTTCACCTCCGCTTCACAGGTCGTGAGGCTCGCGATCGGCATCCTCTCGGGGTCCAGCCCGGCCTCCCGGTAGGCGCGGTAGAGCATCGCCGTGGACTCGCCGACGACGGTGGAGAAGATGAAGTCCGGTCCGGCCGTCTTGATCTGACGAACCAGCCCGTCGAAATCCGCCTGCTTCGCTTCGAGCGGCAGATAGACCTCGGCGACCTTCTCGCCGCCGCGCTCGAGTACGAGGTCGCTCATGATCCGGTTGGACTCGTACGGATAGACGTAGTCGGAGCCCACCATGAACACGCGCGAGCCGAACTTCCGGGTCATGAACTCCGCCAGCTGAACGCTGTTCTGGTTCGGCGCGGCGCCCGTGTAGAAGACGTTGCGCGAGTACTCGAAGCCTTCGTACAGCGTCGGGTACAGCAGCAGCGCGTTCCAGCGTTCCAGGACCGGAATCACCGCCTTGCGCGTGCTGGACATGTAGCAGCCGGCGATGACGCGGATGCCGTCCTCGACGATCAGCTTCTCGGCCAGGGAACGGTACAGCGACGGACGTGACTGTGGATCGTGACTCACGAGCTGCAGCTCGCGGCCGTGGATGCCGCCGGTCGAGTTGATTTCCTCGACGGCGAGCACCGTCCCGATCCGCTGGGAGGTCTCGATGACCGACGTCACGCCGGTTTCCGAGAACAGCATCCCGATGCGAACCGGGTCGAGTTGTGGAGAGGTCATGTGCCGATGGTCATGGGTGTCTCGCGGCATGTGCCCGTTGCGCGTCTTTGCGCAGGGCGGGCGGGTGGGCAAATGGGTCCCGTGCAGCGCGAATGATTAGCAAGTCCCGGTCCCTTTGTCGAGAGTCTTGTCCGCTCGTCCGTCGTTCCAGGCGCGGAGGGAGGGCGTGACAGCATGGGCCGCCCGCCAGTGCCGTGCGTGGAATCCGTCTTCGATCGGCACGATTATGGCGCGACCCGATCGTCGATGCACCATTGACGTGCTGCACAATGGCATCGCTCGCGCGGAAGCGCTTCCCAAAAAAGATTTTCGCCGTGCGAGTAAGTCGTGTCCCTGCAAGGAGTTTCCTGTGCCATGCTGCAATGCCGAACGCATGTCGGGCTGCGGCAACGCCATCGGCGCGGCTTTTGCAGAGGACAGGGTTGAGGCCTTGGCGCCGCTTGACAACGCGGGTCCAGGCATGAAAGTCTTTCAGCACTTTGGAATTTGCGTCGCGACCGACAAAGGCGTCGCGCGATGCACCGGCAAAGAAGCCCGCGGAGCGATTCGTTCGCTCCGCGGGCTTTTTTTTGCGGTCCGGCGGGTGGGCATCCGATTCCGTGCGCTGCAGGTGTTGTGGCATTTGTGTTGTCTTGCGTAGTCAATTCTCAACGCTATCAACGAATAGAAGGGGAAGAACGGTGAGCAACTTCAACAGGCGGGATTTCATCAAGACCTCGGGCACGGTGGCGGCCGGCGCCATCGCGGCGCCGATGCTGAACATTCGGACGGCCGGTGCGGCCGACAGCGTCAAGGTCGGCATCCTCCACTCCCTCACGGGCACGATCGCGATCGCCGAGAAGTCGGTGGTCGACGCAGAGATGCTCGCGATCGAGGAGATCAACAAGGCAGGCGGCGTGATGGGCGCCAAGATCGAGGCCGTCGTCGAGGACGGTGCCAGTGACTGGCCCACCTTCGCCGAGAAGGCGCGCAAGCTGCTCGAGAAGGACAAGGTTGCCGCGGTGATGGGCTGCTACACGTCCGCCTCTCGCAAGGCCGTGCTGCCGGTGTTCGAGAAGCTGAAGGGCCTGCTCTACTACCCGACGTACTACGAAGGTCTCGAGCAGTCGCCCAACATCATGTACACCGCCCAGGAAGCGACGCAGTCCGTGATCGCGGCCATGGAGTGGCTGTTCAAGAACAAGGGCAAGACCTTCTACATGATCGGCTCGGACTACATCTGGCCGCGCACGACGATCAAGATTGCGAAGGTCACGCTCGCCCGCCTGGGCGGCAAGCTGGTGGGTGAAGGCTACTACCCGCTGGGCCACATCGAGTTCTCGTCCGAGATCAACAAGATCAAGGCCGCGAAGCCCGACGTGATCCTGAACTGCGTGGTGGGCGGTTCCAACGTGGCGTTCTTCAAGCAGCTGACCGCTGCCGGCATCACCGGCAAGAACCAGACGATCCTTTCGCTGGCCGTGTCGGAAGAGGAAGTGTCCGGGATCGGCGCCGACAACACCGCCGGCACGCTGACCTGCATGGGCTACTTCCAGAGCCTGAAGAACCCCGAGAACGAGAAGTTCGTGAAGGCCTTCAAGGCCAAGTACGGCGCCAACCGGGTGACCGGCGACACGCTGTCCTGCGGCTACACCTCCGTGTACCTGTGGAAGATGGCGGCCGAGAAGGCCAAGAGCTTCGAGGTCGAGAAGGTGGTCGCGGCTTCGGCCAACCTGGAATTCGCGGGTCCGGAAGGCAAGATCAAGTTCCACGGTTCCAACCATCACCTCTGGAAGCACGCCCGCATCGGCGCGTTCCGCCCCGATGGTCAGGTGGACATGATCTACGAGTCCCCGCTCATCGAGCCGAACCCGTTCCCGAAGCTCTAAGCGTTCTGCGGGCGCAGCTTGCGCCGCAGTCGGCTCTGCCGGTCCGGACACGGTCCGGCAGAGTCCGGAGGGTGCCGCAAGGCACCCCCTTCCGGAAGACCGTGGGCGTCCCGCACGGTCTTGTGCATTCCGTAACGCTCATCCGCGCTTTCGCGCGACCGACGGTGGATTGGCAATGACTTTCGACATGCTTGCCATGCAGGCATTCACAGGCCTCTCGATCTTCACGATCCTGATGCTGATGGCGCTGGGTCTGGCGATCGTGTTCGGTCTCATGGGCGTGATCAACATGGCCCACGGCGAACTGATGGCCATGGGCGCCTACTGCAGCTATGGCGTCGCGCTGTTCTTCCAGGCGTACCTGCCGGGCCTGATGGACTACTACGTGTTCGTCGGGATCGCGCTCGCCTTCGTGGTCACGAGCATCTTCGGGTACCTGCTGGAACGGGGGCTCATCCGATTCCTGTACAAGCGGCCGCTCGACACACTGCTGGCGACCTGGGGTCTCAGTCTCATCCTGCAGCAGATCTACCGGCAGTTCATCAATTCGAAGGAGGTGGAGGTGCCGACGGTGAGCTGGCTGCGCGGCGCGTGGCAGGCCACCGAGGGTGTGGCGCTGCCGCTGTCCCGTCTGTTCATCATCGGCCTCGCGGTGGTCACGGCGTTCGCGGTCTGGTGGCTGCTGTTCCGCACCCGCTGGGGACTGCGCATCCGCGCGGTCACGCAGAACCGGACGATGGCCGGTGCGGCGGGCATCGACACCAACAAGGTGGACGCCTATACCTTCGCGCTGGGCTGCGGCCTGGCCGGCATCGCGGGCAGTTCCTTCACCATGCTGGCTTCCACCGGACCGACGACCGGTCAGCAGTACATCGTCGACACGTTCATCGTCGTGGTGTTCGGCGGCGTGGAGAGCCTGATCGGCACGATCTCCTCCGCGTTCATCATCGGCCAGATGCAGTCGTGGTTCGAGTTCGGCATGAGCGGCTCCATGGCCCGCGCGAGCATTCTTCTGCTCGTGATCGTCGTGCTGTTCTTCCGACCCAACGGACTGTTTGCCACCAAGGTGAGACGCTGATGAGCACGCCCCGTTCTTCCGCGAGCCGAAGCGCGGCGGAGAGCATCCGCTCCGAGCGGAGCTTTCTCGCGAAGGCCTCCATCCCGATCCTGGCGGTCCTGCTGCTCGCCGCCCTGCCGCTCACGCTCGACATCTTCCGCCTCGGGCTCGCTGCGAAGTATCTGTCTCTCTCCTTCTGCGCCGTGGGCATCGTGCTGATCTGGGGCTACGGCGGCATCCTGAGCCTCGGACAGGGTGTGTTCTTCGGGCTCGGCAGCTACATGATGGCGATGTTCCTCAAGCTGGAGTCCACCAGTGCCGACAGTTCCGCGCAGGCGCTCTCGTCGTTCTTCGGGTCCAATCTGCCGGACTTCATGGTCTGGAACAGCATCGAGACGCTGCCCTGGTGGTGGGAGCCCTTCCATCACGCCTGGTTCACCATTCCGGCCATCCTGATCCTGCCGGCGGTGCTGGCCTTCGTGCTGGCCTACGCGAACTTCCGCAGACGGATCGGCGATGTGTACTTCTCGATCGTGACGCTGGCGCTGTCGGCAATCCTGGCCATCGTGATCATCGGTCAGCAGGGCGTGACGGGTGGCGTGAACGGCATCAACGATTTCCGCACCTTCCTCGGCATCAATCTCGACGACGACAAGGTGAAGGTCGCGATGTACTACATCACGTGCGTGCTGCTGCTCGGGTGCGTGCTGATCGGGACATTCGTGCTTCGCAGCCGTCTCGGGAAGGTCCTGGTCGCCATCCGCGATCGCGAGGACCGCGTGCGCTTCTCGGGATACGACCCGGCTCTGTTCAAGGCCTTCATCTTCGCCATCGCCGCGGTGTTCTCGTCGATCGGCGGTGCGATGTTCACGCTCCAGGTCGGGCTCGCCTCCCCCTCGCTGGTGGGCATCGTGCCGTCGGTCGAGATGGTGATCTACGCTGCCGTGGGCGGCCGTCTCTCGCTCGTCGGCGCGGTGTACGGCGCGGTTCTCGTGGGGTACGCGAAGACCTTCTTCTCCGAGAACTTCGTCGAGTACTGGATGTACTTCATCGGCGTGCTGTTCGTGGTGGTGGTGATGTTCCTGCCCGACGGCCTGGCCGGTCTGCTCGACCGCATCCGCGGCGGCGGCAAGCCCGGTGCCTCTTCCGGTGCGCCGACGCCTTCTCGCGAAGAGGGTTCGTCGTCACCGCCGGGCGCCACACGCCTTGCCGCCGAGACGGGAGGTGCCGAATGAGCGAGTACATCCTGGCCGTCGAGGGCCTCACGGTCTCCTTCGACGGATTCCGCGCGGTGGACGACCTCAACTTCTACGTCGAGAAGGACGAGCTGCGCTGCGTCATCGGCCCCAACGGCGCGGGCAAGACCACCCTGCTCGACATGATCTGCGGCAAGACGAAGCCCACGGGCGGCACGATCAAGTTCAAGACCTTCGATCTGACCGGCATGATCGAGTACCAGATCACGCGGATCGGCGTGGGGCGCAAGTTCCAGAATCCGAGCGTGTACGAAGACCTCACGGTGTTCGAGAACCTCGAGATCTCGTACCCGAAGAAGCGCGGCCTGATGGGCTCGCTCTTCTTCCGGCGCGACGACGATCTGCTGTCCAAGATCGATCAGGTGGCTGAGCAGATCTTCCTGCACGAGGTTCTGCGGCACAAGGCGGGCAAGTTGAGCCACGGGCAGAAGCAGTGGCTGGAGATCGGCATGCTGCTCATGCAGGACCCGGAACTGCTGCTGCTCGACGAACCCGTCGCCGGCATGAGCGCGAAGGAACGGGAGCAGACCGCCCACCTCCTCAACAACATCTCGAAGGGTCGTTCCATCGTGGTGATCGAGCACGACATGGCGTTCGTGCGGATGATCGCCCACAAGGTCACGGTGCTGCACCAGGGCAAGCTCCTCGCGGAAGGCAGCATGGATCAGGTGCAGGCCGACGAGCGCGTCAAGGACGTGTACCTGGGGCACTGAGTCGAGAGACACGGACTAGCAAATGCTTAGCGTCAAGTCATTGAACGTGTACTACGGAGAAAGCCACGTCATCCGCAACGTGTCCTTCGACGTGGCCCAGGGCGAGACGGTCGCCATCATGGGCCGCAACGGCATGGGCAAGAGCACGCTGCTGAAAGCGCTGATCGGCATCCTGCCGACGCGTGGGGGCGACATCGGTATCGCCGGCCGGGCGGTGGCGGGCACGCCCACGTATGCGCGGGTCGCAGCCGGGATGGGCTTCGTGCCGCAGGGCCGCATGATCTTTCCCTACCTCACGGTGGAGGAGAACATCCTCACCGGCATGGAGAACGTCACCGACAAGTCGGTGCCTTCCTACATCTACGAGGTGTTCCCCGTGCTGAACGAGATGAAGGGCAGGCGCGGCGGGAACCTCTCGGGCGGACAGCAGCAGCAGCTCGCGATCGCACGGGCCCTGGTGAGCAACCCCAAGATCCTCGTGCTGGACGAACCGACCGAGGGCATCCAGCCGTCGATCATCAAGGACATCGCCAGGGCGCTGAATCGTCTGAAGGCAGACCGCGGTTTCTCGCTGGTGGTATCGGAGCAGGTGCTGTCCTTCGCCATGGATGTGGCGGACCGGTTCCTCATCATCGAGAAAGGGGAGTTCGTGTACGAGGGGCCGCGGGCGAGCGTGGACCAGGCCAAGATTCACAGCTATCTCACGATCTGAGGGTTTCCGCAGTGGTCCGTCGCGCGCGGCGGACCGGCTGCGCGCGGACTGCAGCAGACACCCGCGCGCAAATCGACCGAAGGGGCTCGTTCCATCGGTTCCGACCAACGACGTTTGAGGAGTAAGCGAAATGTTGCACGGAGATATTTCCAGCAGTAACGACACCGTTGGCGTTGCCGTCGTCAACTACAAGATGCCGAGACTGCACACCAAGGCCGAAGTGCTCGACAACGCGCGCAAGATCGCCGACATGATCGTGGGCATGAAGGTGGGTCTGCCCGGCATGGATCTCGTGATCTTCCCCGAGTACAGCACCCACGGGATCATGTACGACAGCAAGGAGATGTACGACACCGCCTCCACCTGCCCGGGGGAGGAGACCGCCATCTTCGCCGACGCCTGCCGCAAGGCGAAGGTCTGGGGTGTGTTCTCGCTCACCGGCGAGCGCCACGAGGAGCACCCGAACAAGGCCCCGTACAACACCCTGATCCTGATGAACGACAAGGGTGAGATCGTCCAGAAGTACCGCAAGATCATGCCGTGGGTGCCGATCGAGGGCTGGTATCCGGGCAACTGCACGTACGTGTCCGAAGGTCCCAAGGGGCTCAAGGTCTCGCTCATCATCTGCGACGACGGCAACTACCCCGAGATCTGGCGCGACTGCGCCATGAAGGGTGCGGAACTGATCGTCCGCTGCCAGGGCTACATGTACCCCGCGAAGGACCAGCAGGTCATCATGGCCAAGGCCATGGCCTGGGCGAACAACTGCTACGTGGCCGTGGCCAACGCCGCCGGCTTCGATGGCGTCTACTCGTACTTCGGCCACTCCGCGATCATCGGCTTTGACGGTCGCACGCTCGGCGAGTGCGGTGAAGAGGACTACGGAATCCAGTACGCGCAGCTCTCCAAGTCCCTCATCCGCGATGCACGCCGCAACGGCCAGTCGGAGAACCACCTGTTCAAGCTGGTCCACCGCGGCTACACCGGCATGATCAACTCGCGGGAAGGCGACAAGGGCGTGGCCGCATGCCCGTACGACTTCTACAAGAAGTGGATCACCGATCCGGAAGGCACGCGCGAAATGGTGGAAGCCTTCACCCGCAACACCGTCGGCACGGAGGAATGCCCCATCGAGGGGATTCCCAACCCCAAGGCCGTCGTTCACAAGTAACATCCGGAAGCCGCTCACGGACCGCCACCTTCCGGTGCCGGTCCGTGGCGGTCACACCGCACCGGGGTGCGAGGCGCCCCGGATCCAGATTGCCGGGCTTCCCGAATTACGTGGCCATCGCGCCGGGAAACCCGAAGACTTCGAGACTGTTTCATGTTGCGGCTTACCCGATTGCTGGGCAATGCGAGCGATGCGACCATCGGCGAAAGCCTGCATCGGATCGAGCATGCCGGCGGCCTCGAGATCATCACCCTGAAGCGCAGCGACACCGCGCGGAAGAGACTGCACGCGTTCACGGACCGGGGCACGGAGGTCGGTGTGATGCTCGATCGTTCCGAGCAGCTCGCCAACGGTTCCGTCCTGCTTCTGGAGGACGCCCGTGCCATCGTCGTGCGGCTCGATGAACCCCAATGGCTCGGTCTCGCGCCGGCCGACGCGGCTGCTGCCCTGGAGCTCGGGTACTTCTGCGGCAACATGCACTGGAAGGTCCGCTTCGTGGGCGAGTATCTGCACATTTCCATGGAAGGCCCGCGGGAGGACTACCTCCACCGCCTTCAGCATCTCATCGACGCCCGTCGCATCTCGGTCCTCGGCGATGGCTGAGATCGATCACGCCTTCGCATTGCTGCAGCTGGGCGACAGCTTCTTCCCCAGCGGGGCAGCGTCGTTTTCCTGGGGGCTCGAAACCTTGCGCGCGGAAGGGCACATCCGACGTGCGGCCGACGTCGAGACCTTCATCGTCGGACAACTGCGGATGCGGTGGGCGAACTTCGATCGCGCTGCCGTCATCGCCGCCTATCGCGCGGGAACCGATCTCGATGCTCTGGTCGAGATCGACCGCCAGGCCGATGCCGCGACCCTTGCCCGCGAAGCCCGGGAAGGCGGGCGACGCATTGGCGGAGCCCTGCTCAAGGTCCATGCGGAGATGGGGACGGCGGGCGCGGCCGCCTACCGCGAGCGTGTCGTTGCCGGTGAGGCGCCGGGTCAGCTCGTGTGCATCCAGGGGCTCGCGGGAGCGGCGCTCGGACTGGGCGAAGTCACGACTGCGGCTCTTTCGGCCTATGGTCTCGCTGTGGGCATCGTCGGCGCCGCGCTGCGCATGGGTGTGCTGGGTCACGTGGATGGCCAGAAAATCCTGACGCGACAGCGCGACATCGTCGCGGAGCTCGCGCAGGCCGAACCGCCGGCTTCCGACCGGATCCACGCCTACACGCCGATGGCCGAGATCGCCATGATGCGTCACGAAACCGGCAGTGGCCGGCTGTTCGCAAGCTGATGTCCGTCCGTTGAGAATGCCGAATACGAGGAGGCCGCATCGATGCTGCTCACACCCACCGAACTCGAACGACTGACCATCTACACCGCGGCGGAACTCGCCCGCAAGCGTCGCGGCAAGGGTCTCAAGCTCAACTATCCCGAGGCGGTGTCCATCATCGCCGACGAGATCCTCGAGGGCGCGAGGGAAGGGAGGTCGGTGGCCGACCTGATCGCATTCGGATCCACCCTGCTCACGACGGACGACGT
>CAZEDA010000005.1:0-32831 GCA_964510915.1 uncultured Rhodocyclaceae bacterium
GCGTTCATGAACGCAACGGCGGTATCCAGCATGCGGTTGCTGAAGCCCCACTCGTTGTCGTACCACGAGCCGACCTTCACGAGCGTGCCTTCGGACACCTTGGTGAGGGTCGCGTCGAAGATCGAGGACCGCGGGTCGTGGTTGTAGTCGACCGAGACGAGCGGCTCCTTGGTGTAGCCGAGGATGCCCTTCAGCTCGCCCTCGGAAGCGGCCTTGACGATGGCGTTCACTTCCTCGACGGTCGTGGGGCGCTTGGCGACAAAGGACAGATCGACGACGGAAACGTTGATCGTCGGCACGCGCATGGCATAGCCGTCCAGCTTGCCGTTCAGTTCGGGCAGCACCAGACCCACGGCAGCGGCAGCGCCGGTCTTGGTCGGGATCATCGACATGGTCGCGGAACGGGCGCGGCGGAGATCCTCGTGATAGACATCGGTGAGGACCTGGTCGTTGGTGTAGGCATGGATTGTCGTCATGAGACCCGACACCAGACCGATCTTCTCGTGCAGCGGCTTCACGAGCGGTGCGAGACAGTTGGTCGTGCACGACGCGTTGGAGATCACCGTGTGCGAGGCCTTGAGCGTGTTGTGGTTCACGCCGTACACGATGGTCGCGTCCACGTCCTTGCCCGGCGCGGAGATGATCACCTTCTTCGCACCGCCCTGAAGATGCAGATTCGCCTTGTCCTTGCTGGTGAAGATGCCGGTGCACTCCGCCACGACGTCGACGCCGAGGGCGCCCCACGGCAGCTTCGACGGGTCACGCTCGGCGAGCACGCGGATGCGATCCCCGTTCACGACCATGCTGTCGCCATCGACTTCCACCTTGCCGTGGAACTTGCCGTGTGCCGTGTCGTAGCGGGTGAGGTGCGCATTGGTCTCGGGGCTGCCCAGATCATTGATGGCGACGATCTGGATCTCGCCGTTGCGTCCGGACTCGTAGAGAGCGCGGAGGATGTTGCGACCGATGCGACCGAACCCGTTGATGGCGACACGAATGGGCATGAGATTCTCCTTGGCGACAAAAAGATGAAAGTTTAGCCCACCGTGTTGGGGGGCGTTTGCGGGCCGGCATGAAGGACAGCCTTCCGCCACGGGCCCTTATGAAAAATCGGCGACTCGCGCGACACGCGGTCTGAGATCACGAAACGGGCCGGTCGAAGGCCCTGGCCACTCCTCGCAAGGCAGGATTGACGGCAGTGATGACGAATGTCGGCACTTCCGCAACGTAGCTGCGGAAGCGGCCTTTCGCCTCGAACCGTGCCCGGAAGCATGAGCGGTCGAAGCGATCCCCGAGCCTGGGGACGACCCCACCGCCGATGTAGACACCTCCCAGGGCACCGAGCGTCACGCACAGATTCGCGGCGGCGGTCCCGAGGATTCCGCAGAACATCTCCAGGGCCTCGTGGGCGCGAACGTCGCCGCCTTCCGCGAGGCGCGTGATCTCCTCCGGAGTCAGCGCTTCCGCAGGCTGACCGTCGATCAGACCGAGCACCTCGTGCAGCAAGGCAAGACCCGGGCCGCTTGCGACCCGCTCCGTGGACACGTGGTCGAAGCGCTTCCAGAGTTCGCGCAGCACCGCGGCCTCCCGGTCGTTGGCGGGGGAGAACGCCGTGTGGCCGCCCTCGCCTTCCAGGGGAATCCAGTCGGCGCCACTGGGAACGAGTCCCGAGACACCCAGGCCGGTCCCGGCGCCGAGCAGGGCCTTCGGCCGGCCCGTGCGCACCTGTCCGCCGCCCACCTGCCGCAGTTCGTCGGGCCCGAGCAGCGGCAGGGCAAGGGCCAGAGCCGTGAAGTCATTGAGGAGAAGGAGCCGGTCCAGTCCGAGCCGCGAGCGGGTCTCCCGCACCGACAGGCGCGAGGCGCTGTTCGTCAGGCGGATCTCATCCCCGGTTACCGGCGTGGCCACCGCGAACGCAGCATCCCGGACGCGGACACCTCTGGCGGCGAGGTACGCCTCCGCCGCCATGCCGAGATCCGGATAGTCGGCGCAGGCAAGGGTTTCCTCTTCCCGGGGAAGGTCGCTCCCCTCCTCGACCAGCGCAAAGCGGGCGTTGGTCCCGCCGATGTCTCCGACCAGCCTCACCGGGCAGCCAGGACCTGGCGCGCGATGGCAGCGACGTTGTCGACGGTGAAGCCGAAGAACGGGAACAGCTCGCCGGCGGGCGCGGATTCCCCGAACCGATCGATGCCGACCACGGCCCCTTCGAGCCCGACGTACTTGTGCCAGAAGTCCGAATGCCCTGCCTCGACCGCCACGCGGGGCACGCCCTTCGTGAGCACGGATGCCTTCCACGCGGCATCCTGGCGATCGAACACGTTGGTACTCGGCATGGAGACCACGCGGGCGCCAACGCCTTCGGCCGCAAGCTTGGCCTGCGCACCCATCGCCAGCGCCACTTCGGAGCCGGTGGCGATGAGAATCAGGTCGACCTTGCCCGTCGGGCTGTCGGCGAGGACGTAACCGCCGCGGCGGATCGCGGCGATCTGCTCCGGCGTTCGCGCCTGATGCGGCAGATTCTGGCGGGACAGCAGATGCGCCGTCGGGCCGTCCGCGCGCTCGATGCCGGACTGCCATCCGATCGCGGTCTCGACCGCATCGCACGGACGCCACACATCCAGGCCGGGAATGATCCGCAGGCTCGCAGCATGTTCGATCGGCTGGTGGGTCGGACCGTCCTCGCCCAGGCCGATGGAATCGTGCGTGAGCACGTAGATCACACGACACTTCATCAGCGCGGCCAGCCGGATTGCATTGCGGGCGTAGTCGCTGAAGACGAGGAAGGTGCCGCCGTAGGGAATGAACCCGCCGTGCAGGCAAAGCCCGTTCATGATGGCGCTCATGCCGAACTCGCGCACACCGAAGAAGAAATAGTTGCCGCCGCCCTCGCGCCCGACCGGCTTGGAGCCGGACCAGAGGGTGAGGTTGGAACCGGCGAGGTCGGCCGATCCGCCGACCAGCTCGGGCAGGGCCGGTGCCATGGCTTCAATGGCATTCTGCGAAGCCTTGCGAGTGGCGATGGACTCGCCCTTGGTCGCGATCTTCTCGATCGCCTGGGTGACGTGGCCGCTCCAGCCTGCCGGAAGGCCACCCTTCATGCGCCGGTCGAACTCGGCAGCGAGTTCGGGATGCGCCTGACGGTAGGCCGCCAGCCTGGCAGTCCATTGGGCCTGTCGCTCGGCGCCGGCGGCGGTGGCGTCCCACGCAGCACGGATGTCATCCGGGATGACGAAGGGCTCATGGGGCCAGCCGATTGCGGCACGCGTCGCCGCCACTTCGTCCGGGCCCAGCGGCGCACCGTGTACACCGCCGGTGTTCGCCTTCTTGGGAGAGCCCTTGCCGATGATGGTCCGGCAGGCGATCAGGGTCGGCCTGGCGCTCTGGGCCGTGGCGGTCTCGATGGCGGCGCGGATGGCGTCCGGGTCATGCCCGTCCACGCCGCGAATCACTTGCCAGCCGTAGGACTCGAACCGCTTGGCCGTGTCGTCCGTGAACCAGCTCTCGATGGAACCCTTCTCGGAATCGATGGAGATGCGGTTGTCGTCGTACAGGGCCACGAGCTTGCCCAGGCCCAGGGTCCCGGCAAGCGAGCACGCCTCGTGGGAGATCCCTTCCATCAGGCAGCCATCCCCGAGGAAGACCCAGGTGCGGTGATCCACGATCGCATGACCGGGGCGGTTGAATTCCGCGGCGAGCAGACGCTCGGCGATCGCAAGGCCCACGGCGTTGGCAATGCCCTGCCCGAGCGGGCCCGTGGTCGTCTCGACGCCGGGTGTCATGCCGAGTTCCGGATGGCCGGGCGTCATGGAATGGAGCTGGCGGAACCGCGCCAGCTCCGTCATCGGGAGCGCGTATCCGGTGAGATGCAGGAGACCGTACAGGAGCATGGAGCCGTGCCCGTTCGAGAGAACGAAGCGGTCCCGGTCGGGCCAGGCGGGGTCCTTGGGATTGTGTTTCAGGAACTGCCGCCACAGGACCTCGGCAATCTCGGCCATGCCCATCGGCATGCCGGGGTGTCCGGAGTTGGCCTTCTGTACGGCGTCCATGGCCAGTGCGCGAAGTGCGTTGGCCAGGTCGGTTCTCGTTGCCATGAGCGTAGCGTCCCTGAAAAAGAAATCCCGCAAGGAAACCCTCGCGGGGTCGCTGATTCTAGCGGATCGGCGATGCCCGATCGGCAGCAGATGCGTCAGGAATCCTGGCGGCGCGGCAGGACGATCCCGAGTTGCTTCAGTTTCCGGTAGAGATGCGTTCGTTCCAGGCCGACGCGCTCGGCGACCCGGCTCATGTTTCCGCCCTCCCGGGCGATGTGGTACTCGAAGTACGCGCGCTCGAAGGCATCACGCGCCTCGCGCAGTTCGCCGTCGATCGGCAGTCCGCCCAGCATCGGCGGATTCGCCTGGACCTGTTCACCCAGGACGGAGGCCACGTCGCTCGGGCCGATGTCGCTGCCGCCGGCGACGAGGGCCGCCGATTTCACGACGGCCTCCAGCTGCGAGAGGTTGCCGGGCCAGGAATGCAGTCGCAGGACGTTCAGAGCCGACGTCGTGAAGGACCGGACGGGGACCTCCCGCGCCTCGACCATTCGTGCGAGCAGCGTGGTGGCAATTTCGGGCACGTCGTCCGCGTGTTCCCGCAACGGCGGGACGCGCAGCGTGACGTTCGAAAGCAGCGAGTAGAGTCTGGCGTCGAATCCGCCCTGCGCCACGCGCTCGGCGAGGTCGGGCTGTGCCGTCGCCACGATGCGCGTGCCGGATTTCGCGAGCGGCCCGAGCCGGGCGAACCAGGCGCGCTGGCGCTCCGGCGTCCACTGGTCGACCTGCCGCAGGAACAGCGTGGCGTCCGGCCCGATCACCGGCAGCGCACTGCCTTCCGAGGCCCCGGCCCGATCCTCTGCCGCGATCCAGGGCGTGTTCATGCGATGGAGAAAGCGCGCGCACAGTTCCTCACCGCTGCCGGGCTCCGCCAGCAGCAGGACCGGCACCCGCAGATCGCGCACGCGTTCCAGTCGCTGCTTCAGCTCCGCCACGGGCGGCGCACCACCCAGGACGGCAAGGGAGTAGGCGGGGGGAGACTCCACGGGGCGCGTGGCCTGCGCGAGCGCCTTGTCCACGGTGGACAGCAGCTTCTGCAGTGCGATGGGCTTCTCGAGGAAGGCATAGGCGCCGATGCGGGTGGCCTCGACGGCCGTCTCGATGGTGCCGTGCCCGGACATCATCACCACGGGCATCGTGAGCTGGCCCTTGGTGGCCCACTCCTTGAGCAGCGTGATGCCGTCGGTATCGGGCATCCAGATGTCCAGCAGCACAAGATCGGGCCGCGCGCGGGTGCGCTGCAGCCGCGCTTCCTCGGCGTTCTGCGCCAGGCGCACCTGGTACCCCTCGTCCGACAGAATTTCGGACAGCAACTCCCGGATGCCCACCTCGTCGTCGACGACCAGTATCTGACTCATGCACGACCCGCCTCTGTGTATCTGCCGTCAGCCATGCACGACACTCGCCGGCATCGACCGCTGTGCTTCGTCCTGGACCGCGAGCGGCAGCAGCACGCTCACGCGCGCGCCGCCGGCCACGAGGTTTTCCAGATGAATCCTGCCGCCGTGTTCCTCGACGATCTTGTTCACGATGGCAAGGCCAAGCCCCGTGCCTTTTGCCTTGGTCGTGATGTAGGGCTCGATGGGCCGCTTGAGCATGTCGCCGGGAAACCCGGCGCCGTTGTCCGCCACGCGGAGCGCGACGGCGTCGCCGACGGACTCCACCGAGACGATGATCCGCGGCATGGTCACGGAGGCGACGGCGTCCTCGGCATTGGCCACGAGGTTGTGGATCACCTGGCGGAGCTTCGCGGGGTCCCCCGAAACCAGCGCCGCGCTCGCCTCGATGCGCGCGGCGATCGACGGGTTGGAGGACTCGTACAAGCCCAGTACCTCGCGCGTGAGCTGACCGAGATCCAGCGGTCGCAGGGAAGCCGCGGGCGTGCGGGCATAGCGGCTGAACTCGTCGACCATGCCCTTCAGCGACGACACCTGGTCCACGATCGTGCGGGTGAGCCGGTCGAGCATCTCAGCGTCGGTCGGCGCGAGCTTGTCGTGCAGACGGAGCTGCAGACGTTCAGCGGAGAGCTGGATGGGCGTGAGCGGATTCTTGATCTCGTGCGCCATGCGACGGGCGACTTCGCCCCACGCGGCCTGCCGCTGCGCCTGGAGCAGATTGGTGATGTCATCGAACACCACGACGAATTCGCTCCCGGTGGGCTGGGCGATCTCGGAGACCTTCACCATGAGCGTGAGCTGCTCGCCGTGAATGCCGGGGAAACGGATTTCGCCTTCCCGGAGCCGGGCGGAGGTGCCGTCGAGCAGCGCGGACAGCGGTTCCGCGAGAGCCGTCAGACGGGAATCGACATTGGCCCAGCGCAGCAGCGGCAACCCCGTGAGCCGCTCCAGCTCGACGCCGAGAATGCGGTTGGCGCTCGGGTTCGCGGAGGTGAGCGTGCGCGTCTCGTCCAGCGTGATCACCCCCGCCGACAGGTTCGCAAGAATGCTCTCCAGGGAATTCTTCGCGCCCTCCACTGCCGACTGGTAGCGCTGCGTGGCCTCGCGGGCCTCGGCGAGTTCCCGCGTCATCTCGTTGAACGACCGCGTGAGGATGCGAAGCTCGTCGTAGCTCTTCACCGGAGTTCGCTCTCGGAAGTCACCCTGCGCGACGGCCCGTGTGCCTTCGGCCAGCACACCCAGCGGCGCGGAGAGCCGCTCGCTGAAATAGATCGCGATGAGCAGCGACGCGAACAGCGCGAGCAGCAGCGCGAGCGTGAGCGACAGCCCGTACATCTGCTTGAGCCCCGGCCGTGCATACATGAGTTCCTGGAACTCGCCATAGGCTGTCTGCACAGCGTCGGCGTCGCGCATGATGTCCGGGGGCACCTTCTGGACGAGCTGCAGGACCTGCACGTCGCCGGCCCGTGGAACGATGGGCACGGCGACGCGCAGCAGCAACCCCTCCTCGGGGTCCGAAAGCAGACGGGCGAACGTCTGATGCAGCCGCAGGTTCTGGAGCATCTCGCCGGTCAGCATGCGCGGAGCCAGCAGATCCTTGGCTTCGCTTGCGAACGCGCGCACGTTGCCTGCCTTGTCGAACAGCGCCGCTTCCTGCACGGCCGCCTGCTCGCGCATGGCATTGATGGACTGACGCTGCTGCTGCGACGACTGGTCGGCTAGCGAGAGCGCCATCGCGTCGGCCTTCACTCTCAGGTCGCGCAGCATGGAATCCAGCGTGTTGCGGCCCAGGGCGAGGCCGCCTTCGAGCGCCTTCTCCACGCGGATGTCGAACCACGTGTCGATGGATCGGGTGAGGAACTGGACGGAAACCGCGTAGACGAGCACGCCCGGCAGCAGCGCCACCAGGGCAAACAGCAGCACAAGCCGCAGCGTCAGCTTGGAACCGAAGATGCGCTGGCGCAGGCGCCGCCTCAGCAGCACCAGCTGATAACCCGCCAGCGTCATCAGCAGCAGCACCACACCCACGCCCGCGCCCAGCAGCCAGACGATGTCCGAGGCGAACTGTGGCGTATCGCCGCTGGCCGCAGACAGCACATAGATGAGCACGGCGCCGCAGAGGATCACGCCGCCCGTGAGGACCCGTCCCCCTCGCGTGGACAGGGCAGCCTGCCAGCGCCACGCGCGCGAGGTCATGGCTTGACGGTCCAGCGGTACCAGTCGGACGACAGGTTCCAGGACTTGGAGCCGATCGAGCTGATCTGGAAGGGCTTCGGAAGCTGCTTGGGATCGAGCCGCAGGCGCAGTTGCGCGGTGTAGACCTGACCGGCCTTCAGATCGTCACGGCCGGCGATCACCTGATTGCGGATCTTCGCCATGATCTGGAGCGCGTCCTGCAGTGTCTCCACGTTCTGGGTGAGCGCGCCGATGGTCAGGCGGTACTGGCGCGTGAGCGCGTTGTAGTTGAGCCGGTAGCGCTGCTCGAAGGACGCGATGTTCTGGTTCCACAGATTGAGCAGATACCAGCGTTCGTAGATGAGATCGAATTCCGCGATGAAGTGCAGCGACAGGCCCTTGGCCAGCGCCTCTTCGAGGGTGTCGCCGAGGTCGATCTGGAAATTTGCATCGAGAACCGCACCTTCCGCGGTCGTCGTGATGTCGGCGGACCGGACGTGAATAGCGGGCTCACTGGCATAGCCCACCGGGAGGAACAGCAGCCACGCCGCGAAAAGGACGGCGAGGCTACGGAAGCCGGGACCTTTCCAGCAGTGCGAAAAAGAAGCCATCGTGGGTGGTGTCCGGGAGCAGTTGCCCGTCGCGGCCTGGAAAGTCATCCGGAAGGGGTAGACGCCTGGCGTCCGTCGCGAGTTCAAGGAAACTCGCAACGACACCGGCATTCTCCCCGGGAAACACGGAGCAGGTGACGTAGAGCAATTTACCACCCGGGGCGAGAACCTGCCAAAGCGCCTGCAGCAGGGCCAGCTGCTGCCTGGCGAAGCGGGCGATGTCCTCCGGGCGCCGCAGCCATTTGGCGTCCGGGTGACGACGGACGATCCCGGAGGCGGAACACGGGGCATCCAGCAGGACGCGATCGAAGGGGCGTCCGTCCCACCATTGTCCGGGCCGCGCGGCATCGGCCTGACGGACCACGCCGCTCAGGCCGAGACGGTCGAGACCTCGCGACACGGCAGGCAGTCTCGCCGCGTCGGCATCGAGGGCCGTGAGTTCGATGTCGCAGGACTCGAGCAGGTGGCCGGTCTTGCCGCCCGGCGCCGCGCAGGCATCGAGCACGCGCTGTCCGGGCGCGAGGTCCAGGAGCGGTGCCGCCCACTGGGCGCCGGCATCCTGGATCGTGACCTTGCCTTCCTCGTACCCGGGCAGCGCCGAGACCGGCATCGGCTTTTCGAGCGTGATCGCGTCCGGGCCGACAACCCGGGCAGCGATGCCGCGGGTCGAGAGATCGGCCAGGTACCCGTCGCGGGTCCCTCGGCGCCGGTTCACCCGCAACGTCATCGGCGGATGACTCAGTCCAGCCTCGAGGATGCCTGGCGCGGCGTCGCCGTAGTGCTTCTCCAGGGCTCGCACCCACCACTCCGGATGGGACCACCGGCCTTCCACCGTGCTGACCGATTTCGCGGTCAGGGGCACGCGCTCGCGCAGAAAGCGTCGTAACGCCGCATTGACGAACCCGGCGGCCTGCCCGTGTCCGAGGTGCCTCGCCGCCTGGACTGCGTGGTCCACGACCGCGTGGGGCGCTGTCCGATCCTGCAGCAATTGGTGCAATGCAACACAGAGCAGGGCTTCGAGCCGGGGGTCCGCGATGCCGCGAGTGGCGAGCTGGGCAGTCAGGGCGCGCAGCTGACCGAGCCAGCGCAGCGTCCCGAGTGTCAGGTCTCGGAGCTGGCCCGCCTGGGACGACAGAGTCTTCGTCGCATCCCGCAGTCGTTCCTCGCGGAGGCTGCGGCCGGCAAGAACGTCCGCGATCAGCTCCGCGGCAAGGGCCTGGGCCTGGAACATGGGCGTCAGCGAGGGGGGCGGGGCGCAAACCGCTCGCCGGCGGCGATCGGAAAGCCGGCGAGGAATTCCCGGGCGGGCAACCGCTTGCCCCCCGGACGCTGCAATTCCAGGATGTCCAGAGCCGTGCCTTCCCCACAGGCCACGCGGACGAACTCGCGTCCCGCTTCGAGGACGGTGCCCGGCTCGGCGGGAGCGTCAGCCGATGCCATGCGGACCCGGAACAGTTTGAGAAGGGTGCTCCGGATCTCGCCCGTGGCGCCGGGCGCCGGGTCGAACGTGCGGATGACGCGCCCGACCTCCACTGCGGAACGGGTCCAGTCCACCACGGCATCCTCGCGGGTGATCTTCGCGGCGTAGCAGGCCAGACGATCGTCCTGGGGCACCGCATCGATCTGCCCCGATTCGAGCTGCGAGAGCGTCTCGACGATGGCGGACGCACCGAGGCGGGTGAGACGCTCCAGCAGGGTGGCGCCGGTGTCGTCGTCCCGGATCGGCTCGACGTGCTCCGTCAGCACCGGTCCCGTGTCGAGACCCGCTTCCATCTGCATGATGCTGATGCCTGTTCGGTCGTCCCCGGCGAGAATCGCTCGCTGGATCGGCGCCGCGCCGCGCCAGCGGGGCAGGAGGGACGCATGGATGTTCAGGCAGCCCAGGGGGAACAGCTGCAGGACTTTGGGCGGGAGGATCAGCCCGTAGGCCGCCACGACCATCGTCCTCGCTCCCACCTCGGCAAGCGCCGCCACGGCGGCTTCATCCTTCAGGGTGGGGGGTTGCGCAACGGTGAGGCCATGGGCGAGGGCCACCTGCTTGACGTCGCTGTGGAGCGTCTTGAGGCCGCGGCCGGCCGGGCGGTCCGGCTGTGTCAGTACCAGAGGGACTTCATGCCCGGCCGCCACGATGGCTTCCAGCGCGGCAGCCGCAAAGCGCGGGGTGCCCGCGAAGATGAGACGCACGGTGACGGCTGCCGGGATCAGCCGGCCCGGCGTTGCTGCTTGCGCAGTTTCGCGACGATGCGCGTCTGCTTGAGTCGCGACAGGTAGTCGACGAACACGCGTCCCTTGAGGTGATCCATCTCGTGCTGGATGCACAGGGCTTCCAGACCCTGCGCCTCGAACCCGTACTCACGACCTGCCGCATCCCACGCGCGGCCGCGGACCCAGTCGAACCGGGGCACGCGGTCGTAGATGCCCGGCACCGACAGGCACCCTTCCTCGAGTTCCGACTCGCCCCGGCTCTCCTGGATCTCCGGATTGATGAAGACCCGGAGCTGGTCCCTGGATTCCGAGGTGTCGATCACGATCAGCTGGCGGTGGACATCCACCTGGGTCGCGGCGAGACCGATCCCGTTGGATGCATACATCGTTTCAGCCATGTCCCGAATGAGCCGTTGTAGCTCCTCATCGAAGCGATCGACCGGCGCAGCGACGCGGTGCAGCCTGGGATCCGGGTACTGAAGAATTGTCAGGATTGCCATAAATGCTTGCTAACTTAGAGAATTACGCTCAGAATCTCAACCAGAATATAGGTAAATTGCGGGGACCTGTAAGAGGCCTCCGTGATTTTCCTTGGACCCGTCTGGGGGCTGAGATGCGCCATTCAATCATATCGACGCTTGCGGGGCTAACGTTAGTTGGCGGCCTCGTCGCGCCTTTGCAAGCCGAGGAAGCCCAGGGACCGGAGCTGGTGGACAACCCTCCGGAACGCCACGTGGTGGTCAAGGGAGACACGCTCTGGGGAATCTCGAAGCGGTTCCTCAAGGATCCGTGGCGCTGGCCCGACGTGTGGGGCATGAACAAGGATCAGGTGAGGAATCCGCATCTGATCTACCCCGGCAACGTGATCCTTCTCGACCGCTCAGGCGGCATGGCGCGTCTGCGCCTGGAGGGGGAGGGCACGGGCGGGCTGGCCGAGGCCTCCCAGGGAACGAGTGTGGGCAGCACGGTCAAGCTCAAGCCGAAGGCTCGCGCCCAGCAGCTGACCACCGCCGCCATTTCGAGCATTCCGTCCTCCACGATCGAGCCCTTCCTGAACCGCCCGCTGATCGTGTCGGTCGACCAGTTCACCAACGCGCCCCGCATCGTCGCCGCCCCGGAGAACCGGGTACTGGCGACCCAGGGAGACTCGGTCTACGTCAAAGGCTTGCCCCCCGGCGCGCCGCCCATCTGGCAGGTATACCGTCGCAGCAAGGTTCTGGTCGACCCCGTATCCGGGGAAGAGCTTGGCTATGAAGTCCTGTACCTCGGGGATGTGCAACTGCAGGAATCCGGTGACGTCACCACGATGCGGGTTCTGCGTTCCCGCCAGGAGATCGGTGTCGGGGATCGACTGGTCGAATCGCCACCCTCGGACATCCTTGCCTACGCGCCACGTTCGCCGGCCAGCACGACCCAGGGCATGGTCATCTCGGCACCTGACACCGCCATCTCCGAAATCGGTCAATATCAGGTCATCGTCGTCAATCTTGGGGCCCGGAACGGCATCGAGCCCGGCCATGTGTTCGCGCTGCATCGAGCCGGACGGTTCGTCAAGCCGCGGCGGCTGCCTTCCAGCACGTCCAACGAAGACAACCGCCGCCAGGTTCGGTCCGTCAACTCCGAATATCGGGACGAGAAGGAGTCGGAGACGGTGCTGACCCCGGAAGATCGCTATGGCACCGCATTCGTGTTCCGAGTTTTCGAAAAGGTCTCCTACGCCCTCATCATGAATACGACGCGCTCGGTGAACCTGCGGGATCTCGTGCGCGCGCCCTGAGCGCGTGGAAGCTTCATCCGCTCCGGCGGATTCCTGGCTGGAGGATTGGCTTCGCCTCACCCTGGTCCCCGGGGTGGGGCCAGTCACGCAGCGGCGCCTGCTGAAACAGCACGGGTCGCCGGGTGCAGCCCTCGCCGCTCCGTTCAGCACCATCTCCCCCGAACTCCCCTCGGCGCAGGCGCGTGAAGCGTGGCGCAAAGGCGCCGATCCGGATGCCGTCGCGGCCGCCATGACCTGGGCCTCCCAGGCCGGGCGATCCATCGTGACCCTGGCCGATCCTGGCTACCCGCCCGCGCTGCTGGAGATCTCGGACCCTCCGAGCGTTCTGTATGTGCTGGGCAGGGTCGACCTGCTCACGCGGCCTGGGATCGCCATCGTCGGCAGCCGCAACGCGACGGCCTCGGGGCTCGAGACAGCCCGCAGTTTCGCCCGGTCTCTGAGCGACGGCGGGCTCACCATCCTGAGCGGACTTGCCATCGGCATCGATGCGGCCGCTCACGAGGGCGGATTGCTGGGCACGGGAAGCACGGTCGCCGTGGTCGGGACCGGGGCGGACATCGTCTATCCCGCGCGGCACCGCGAGCTGGCCCACCGCATCGCCGACCAGGGTGCGATCGTGTCGGAGTTTCCGCTCGGCACGCGCCCCGCCAGCGCGAACTTTCCTCGCCGGAATCGCATCATCAGCGCCTTGAGCCGGGGCGTACTCGTCGTCGAAGCCGCATTGAGAAGCGGCTCTCTGGGCACTGCACGACACGCCGGCGAACAGGGTCGCGATGTGTTCGCCATACCAGGCTCCATCCATTCGCCCCTGTCGAAAGGCTGCCATGCGCTGATCAAGCAGGGAGCGAAGCTCGTTGAATCCGCTGAGGATGTCTTCGAGGAGCTGCGCTGGCCCGGCGTGCCTGCGCGAGCGCCCGAGCCCGAGCCGGCAGGAACCGAAGACGCCATCCTGGCAGCGATGGGATTCGATCCCTGCGACATCGAGACCCTCGCCGCCCGCACCGGCATGTCCATCGATGCCGTCACCGCCCGGCTGCTGGAACTCGAGCTGTCGGGTGCGGTCGCTACGCTTGCAGGGGGCCGGTTCGAACGCGTCCGTTGACGTTCCGCATGACACCGGCAGGCTGGTCGTGCGACAGTGACTCAGGATCGACGCTTCCGTACCGTAACTTGCACAGGGCTTTTTGACGCCCTTATCATTCGCGGCCTTTTTGCACCGCCCAAACACGAGTCTCATCGATGCCAGCTACCAAGCGCGCGGCCCCCAAGGCTGCGGCGCGCAAGACCACCGCCCGCGCGACTGCGGCCGCAGCGCCCGTTTCCGAGGGCGGCAAGCGCCTGATCATCGCGGAGAAACCCTCTGTCGCGGCTGACATCGCCCGCGCGCTGGGCGGGTTCACCCGTCAGGGCGAGTACTTCGAGAACGACGAATTTCTCGTCTGCTCCGCCATCGGTCACCTTCTGGAACTCGTCGCGCCCGAGGCCTACGACGTCAAGCGCGGCAAGTGGTCGTTCACCCATCTGCCCGTCATCCCGCCCCATTTCGACCTGAAGCCCATCGAAAGAACCGAGGACCGTCTCAAGCTGCTGACCCGCCTGATCAAGCGCAAGGATGTGGTCGGGCTCATCAATGCTTGTGACGCGGGACGCGAAGGTGAACTCATTTTCCGCTACATCGCCCAGCACGCCGGCACGACGAAACCCGTCGAGCGTCTGTGGCTGCAGTCGATGACGCCGGCCGCGATCCGCGACGGCTTCGCCGCCCTGCGCAGCGACGAGTCGATGCTGCCGCTGGCCGATGCAGCCGCGTGCCGCAGCGAGTCCGACTGGCTGATCGGCATCAACGGCACGCGGGCCATGACCGCCTTCAATTCGAAGGACGGCGGCTTCTACAAGACGACGGTGGGTCGGGTGCAGACGCCTACGCTCGCTGTCCTCGTCGAACGCGAGCAGCGCATCAAGCAGTTCCGGCCCAAGGACTACTGGGAAGTCCACGGTACGTTCGGTGCCGCGGGCGGCGAATACATCGGCAAGTGGTTCGACGAACGCTTCGAGAAGACGAAGAAGAGCGACGACCCCGATCTGCGTCCGGACCGTCTGTGGGATGCCGAGAAAGCCGCCGACATCGTGGCGCGCTGCAAGGGCAAGCCCGGCGTCGTCACGGAAGAGTCCAAGCCGTCCACGCAGGCCCCGCCGCTGCTGTACGACCTTACGAGCCTGCAGCGCGAGGCCAACGGACGCTTTGGCTTCTCCGCCAAGATGACGCTGAGCATCGCGCAGGCGCTGTACGAGAAGCACAAGGTGCTCACGTATCCGCGGACCGACTCGCGCGCGCTGCCCGAAGACTACATGGCGACGGTGAAGGCGACGCTCGAAGTGTTCTCCGGCGGGGCGGGCAAGGGATCGAAAGGCAAGGCGAAGGCGCTGGAGACATCCAGTCTCGCCACGCCGTATGCGCCGTTCGCTGCCAAGATCCTCGCGCAGGAATGGGTGCGCCCGAACAAGCGCATTTTCAACAACGAGAAGGTCTCCGACCACTTCGCCATCATCCCGACGCTCGACACGCCGAAGAGCCTGAGCGAGCCCGAGATGAAGCTCTATGACATGGTGGTCAAGCGCTTCCTCGCCGTGTTCTACCCGTCGGCTGAATACCAGCTGACCACGCGGATCACGCGCGTCGCGGAGGAACCGTTCAAGACGGAAGGCCGCATCCTCGTGAATCCCGGCTGGCTCGAGGTCTACGGCAAGGAAGCCCAGGGCGACGACGATCTGCTGGCCGCCTGCCCCGACGGGAAGGCGAAGACGCTGGACATGCGGTCGATCGCAAACCAGACCAAGCCGCCCGCGCGCTTCAACGAAGCGACGCTGCTCTCGGCGATGGAAGGCGCCGGCAAGCTGGTGGAAGACGAGGAACTCCGGGCAGCGATGAGCGAGAAGGGCCTCGGCACACCCGCGACCCGCGCAGCCATCATCGAAGGGCTCATTCTCGAGGAATACGTTCTGCGGGAAGGTCGCGAACTCGTGCCGACGGCGAAGGCGTTCGACCTGCTCTACGCGCTCAACAAGTTCGGCATCGACGAACTGCGCTCACCGGAGCTCACCGGCACCTGGGAGTATCAGCTCAAGCAGATGGAGCAGGGCAAGCTGCAGCGCGCCTCGTTCATGAAGCACATCGTCGAGACCACCGAGGACCTCGTCGATCGCATCAAGAAGGGAACCCTGTCGGACGAACCCATCTCCACCCTCGCCGAGCCGTGCCCCAAGTGCGGCGGCAAGCTGGTGGAGAACTACAAGAAGTTTGCCTGCACGGCGTGCGATTTCTCGCTGTGGAAGGTGGTCGCCGGCCGGCGCATGGAAGCCAGCGAGATCGAAACGCTCATCCGCGAGAAGAGCATCGGTCCCGTGCAGGGGTTCCGGAGCAAGATGGGCCGGCCCTTCGCCGCGATTCTTCGCATGAAGGAAGACTGCACGACGGAGTTCGACTTCGGGCAGTCGAATGCGGACGGGTCCGACCAGGAAGCTGTGGACTTCAGTGGCCACACTGCGCTGGGCGCCTGCCCGAAGTGCGGCTCCAATGTGTACGACCACGGCATGGCATACGTATGCGAGCGTTCCGTCGGTGCCGGTCGATCCTGCGATTTCCGGTCAGGCAAGATCATCCTGCAGCGACAGATCGAACCGGAACAGATGCGCAAGCTGCTGGAGACCGGCCGGACGGATCTCCTGCACCGCTTCATCTCCAAGAAGGGTCGGCCGTTCTCGGCCTTCCTGGTGCGCGGAGGGGACGGCAAGGTGGGGTTCGAGTTCGCCCCGCGGGGCAAAGCGGCGGCGGCAGCAGCCGAAGGCGACACGAAGGCTCCGGCCGAGAAACCGGCGGCCCGCCGGCGCAAGGCCACCACGTCCTGAACTCCAGCTCGGCCAACGCCGAGACTTCCCGTTCAAACGGGGAAGTCTCGGCGCCCGGAAGCGGGATCAGACGTCCAGGTTTCTCACGCCCAGGGCGTTGCTTTCGATGAAGGCACGCCGGGGCTCCACCACATCCCCCATCAGCGTGCTGAAGATCTCGTCCGCTGCGATGGTGTCTTCGATCTGGGCACGTAGCAGGCGGCGCGAAGACGGGTCCATCGTGGTCTCCCACAACTGGTCCGGGTTCATTTCGCCCAGCCCCTTGTAGCGCTGGATCGACACGCCCTTCTGCGCCTGTTCGAGCAGCCATTCCAGCGCAGCCCGGAAGGAAGTGACCGGCTTGTTGTGGTCGCCGCGACCCACCGTGGCGTCGTTGCCGAGCAGTCCATGGAGCAGCGTGTTCGTCCGCGTGAGCTGGGTGTAGTCGCCGCTGTCGACGAAATCCCGGTCGAGGACGGTGAGACGTTCAACACCGTGCACGAGACGCGTCACCATCAGCAGGTGGCTCTCGGTCCGCTCGTCATAGCGCACCGAGACGTGGGCACGCTCCGCCGCCATCGCTTCGACGAGTGCCGATGCGGAAGCATTGGCCGTTGCTTCGTTCGAGAGATCGACCTTGAGATTGCCTTCCAGCGCTTTCAGCACGACGGGATCCATCCGACGGGACAGGCGTGCGATCACGGCGTCGCTGAGCAGTTGCTCCTTCGCGAGTTCCTCGAGGGCTTCGCGGCTCAGCGGAGCCTGATCGGCGGCCGGGATCAGCCGGGCACCTTCCAGGGCGAGACGCAGCAGATACTCCTTCAGCTCGTGTTCGTCCTTGAGATAGCGCTCATCCTTCCCGTGCTTCGCCTTGAACAGCGGCGGTTGCGCGATGTAGATGTGCCCGCGCTCGACGAGCTCGGGCATCTGACGGTAGAAGAACGTGAGCAGCAGCGTGCGGATGTGGGAGCCGTCCACATCGGCGTCGGTCATGATGATGATGCGGTGATACCGCAGTTTCTCGAGCTTGTAGTCGTCCTTGCCGATCCCCGTGCCGAGCGCCACGATGAGCGCGGCGATCTCCTGGGAGGACACCAGCTTGTCGAACCGCGCACGTTCCACGTTGAGGATCTTGCCCTTCAGCGGAAGGATCGCCTGGAAGCGCCGGTCGCGACCCTGCTTGGCCGACCCGCCTGCGGAGTCACCCTCGACCAGGTAGAGCTCGCACTGCGCAGGGTCCTTCTCCTGACAGTCGGCGAGCTTGCCGGGAAGACCGAATCCGTCCATCACGCCCTTCCGGCGAGTCATCTCCCGCGCCTTGCGTGCGGCTTCGCGGGCACGGGCGGCGTCGACGATCTTCCCGATCACGATCTTCGCGTCATTGGGTCGTTCCAGCAGCCATTCCTCGAGGGCGCGAGACACCACGTCTTCCACCGCAGGCCGCACTTCGGACGAGACCAGCTTGTCCTTCGTCTGGGACGAGAACTTCGGATCGGGAACCTTGACCGAGAGCACACAGGTCAGGCCTTCGCGCATGTCATCGCCGGTGACCTCGACCTTGGCCTTCTTGTCGAGTTCGTTCGTCGTGATGTACTTGGTGATCGTGCGCGTCATGGCGGCGCGCAGGCCGGTCATGTGGGTGCCGCCGTCACGCTGGGGAATGTTGTTCGTGAACGCGAGCACGTGTTCCTGGTAGGAATCGTTCCACTGCATCGAGGCCTCGACTCCGATTCCGGACTTCTCGGACGACACGTAGAACACGTTCGGGTGCAGCACGGACTTGAGGCGGTTCAGGTACTCGACGAAACCACGCACACCGCCGGAGAAGGCGAAATTCTCTTCCTTGCCGCTGCGCTGATCGATGAGCTCGATCTTGACGCCGTTGTTGAGGAAGGAGAGTTCCCGCAGGCGTTTCGCGAGAATGTCGTAGTGGAACTCGATGTTCTCGAACGTACCCGAGCTCGGCTTGAAATGAATCTCCGTGCCGCGACGCTCGGTGGTCCCGACTTCCGCAAGCGGAGCGACCGGGACGCCGTGCTGGAACTCCATCGCGTGCACCTTGCCGCCACGCCGGATGGTGAGCTTCAGGGACTCCGACAAGGCGTTGACCACGGACACACCGACACCATGCAGGCCACCGGAGATCTTGTAGGAGTTGCTGTCGAACTTGCCGCCTGCGTGCAGGACGGTCATCACGATCTCGGCCGTGGAGCGGCCTTCCTCATCGTCCGGATGAATGTCCGTGGGAATGCCGCGCCCGTTGTCCGAGACGCTGATGGAGTTGTCGCCGTGGATGATCACCTTGATGTCGTCGCAGTGACCGGCAAGCGCCTCGTCGATGGAGTTGTCCACCACCTCGAAGACCATGTGATGCAACCCGGTGCCATCACTCGTGTCACCGATGTACATCCCGGGGCGTTTGCGGACGGCCTCGAGGCCCTTGAGCATCTTGATGCTGTCCGCGTTGTAGTCGCCGCCGTTGTTGCCGTTTTCCTGCATGGTTTCCTCAGCTGGAGGGATGGAGCTCGAACTCAAATGCGCATGGGCATGACGACGTACTTGAAGTCGTCACGCTCGGGAATGGTGATGAGCATGCTGCTGTTCGCATCACCGAAGGAGCACCGGACCTGGGAGCTTTCGATGCAGTTCAGCACTTCCTGGATGTAGGTGATGTTGAAACCGATGTCGAGCGGATCGCCGTTGTAGGCGACTTCGAGTTCTTCTTCCGCTTCTTCCTGTTCGGTGTTCGTGCAGACGACACGCAGACTCGTGGGTGCCACGATCCAGCGGACGCCGCGGAACTTCTCGTTGGAAAGAATCGCCGCCCGGTGCAGGGACTGCTGCAGCGTCGTGCGTTCGAGATCGAGGTACTTCGTGTAGTTCGACGGGATGACCCGGTTGAAGTCCGGGAACTTGCCGTCGACCACTTTCGTGATCAGCACCGTGCCCGCGATCTCGAACTTCACCTGGTTGGGCATCAGGCTCATGAGCACCTCGTCGTCGCTGTCGGCGAGGAGCCGCGACAGCTCGAGAACGGCCTTGCGCGGCAGGATCGTCTCGCTGCGCGCATAGCTGTTCAGAAGCGGGCGGGTGGTCATGGCCAGGCGGTGGCCATCGGTGGCGACCAGCGTGAGCGCATTGCCGTCGACGACGAACAGCATGCCGTTCAGGTAGTAGCGGATGTCCTGCTGCGCCATCGAGTACTGCGTGAGTGCGAGCAGCCGGCGCAATCCGCTCTGCGGCATCGGCACCTCGCCGGTCGCACTCTGGCTTGCGGGCAAGCGGGGGAAATCCGCTGCGGGCAGCGTCTGCAGGCTGAACCGGCTCTTGCCGGCTCTCACCATCAGTTTCGGCTCCTTGTGCTCGAGCGACACCGGGGTCTGCTCAGGCAGAGCCCGCAGGATGTCGAGAAGCTTCTTCGCGGAGACCGTGATCGCGAAGTCCGCGTCTGCGGGAATGCCCGAGACCGTGGCGGTGACCTGGATCTCGAGATCGGTGGCAGTGAGCGACAGCGTGCCGCCCTTGCCCTCGATCAGGACGTTCGAAAGGATGGGCAGAGTCTGCCGACGTTCAACGATGCCGGTGACCGATTGCAGGGGCTTGAGCAGGATGTCTCTGTCGAGCTGTAAGCTGTTCATGATGTCTTTTCTTTAAATGATAAGAATTGATAAGAGACAGCCTGTTCTGTGTGAAAGCGAGCCGACACCCGGATTCGAAACGGAAAATCGTCGAATCAGATGTCTGTATAAGCTGGGGATAACGCCGATGTGATTTGGGGATGAAATCCCGGTCGGCGTGAAATCGCGGGTTACGCACAATCTGTCCACGAGTTATCCCCTGAGTACCTGGACCAGCGCGTCGTAGTCCCGCGCGATGTCCGGCTGGGTGGATCGTAACTCCGCAATCTTGCGGCAGGCATGGAGCACGGTGGTGTGGTCCCGGCCTCCGAAGGCTTCGCCGATGTCCGGCAGGCTGAGCGACGTGAGTTCCTTCGCGAGCGCCATCGCCACCTGGCGTGGTCGCGCAACGATTCGCGAGCGCTTCTTGGAGAACATCTCCGAGACGCGGACCTTGTAGTAGTCGGCCACCGTCTTCTGGATGTTCTCGACCGAGATCTGCCGTGTCTGGACCGCGAGCAGATCCTTGAGCGCGTCTCGGGCGGTGTCGATGTTGACCTGCACATTCGCGAATCGGGTGAATGCGAAGACCCGCTTGAGGGCGCCTTCCAGTTCCCGCACGTTCGACTGAATGTGGGTCGCGATGAAGAACGCGACATCCTCGGGGAGCTTCACCCGCTCGACTTCGGCCTTCTTGAGCAGGATGGCCACACGCATTTCGAGTTCCGGCGGTTCGATCGCGACCGTGAGGCCCCAGCCGAACCGGGAAATGAGGCGATCCTCGATGCCGGCAAGCTCCTTGGGGTAGCTGTCGCAGGTGATGATCACCTGCTTGCGGGCATCGATCAGGGCGTTGAATGCGTAGAAGAACTCTTCCTGAGTCCGGCTCTTGCCGCTGAAGAACTGGATATCGTCGATCAGCAGCAGGTCGAGGGAGTGATAGAACTTCTTGAACGAGTCGAAGGACTTGTGCTGATAGGCGCGGATCACGTCGGACACGTACTGTTCCGCATGCGTGTAGCGGATGTTCGCCGACGGGTTGTAGCTCAGGACGTGATTGCCGATCGCGTGGATCAGGTGAGTCTTGCCGAGGCCGACACCGCCGTACACGAACAGCGGGTTGTAGGCTGTGCCGGGGTGTTCACCGATCTGCAGCGCCGCTGCTCGGGCAAGCTGGTTCGCCTTTCCGGCAACGAAACTGTCGAAGGTGAAGGACGGGTTGAGCCGACCTCGCTCTCCGGTACTCGGCGTGGTGACCACGACCGCGGGCGCCACGGGCGGCGCAATCTTTTCGTCGCTCACTACAGAAGACGCGCGGGCCATGGCCTTGCGGTCCGCCAGGGCCAGAATCACCGGGGTGTCGGGAGCGCCGTGCTTGGCCATCAGATCTTCGATCGTGGGCAGGAACTTGTCCCGAACCCACTCCAGGACGAACCGGTTCGGCGCGGCCAGATGCAGCGCGTCCGCCTGGAACGAGGCGTTAAGTGGCCGGATCCATGTCTGGTACTGCTGGTCGCTCACCGAGCGCCGCAGATCGCCAAGACACAGTTCCCATAGGTCCGACATGACTAACGTCTCGTCAAATAGAATGAATGCATTGCGGGGTGGCGGCGATGAACCCGCCGCGGAAGGATCGCCAGTGTAACAAAGGCGAGGGCAAGTTATCCACAGGTCATGAGAAGCCCCGCGGCCACAGCGATTGACAGACGGCGCCAAACGACGGTTTAATCGAAGACTTTTCTGGAGAAAGTCATGAAGCGTACCTATCAGCCTTCCGTGACCAAGCGCAAGCGCACCCACGGTTTTCGTGCACGCATGAAAACCAAGGCGGGTCGTGCCGTGATCAATGCGCGTCGGGCCAAGGGCCGCGTCCGCCTGGCCGTCTGAGTCTTCCCGCCGTTTTCAAGAAACCGGAGGGACTCAGGCGAATCAACCGGCTCTGCGGATCCGGTCGTTTCGAGCAGGTGTTCAAGCAGGGCAGACGGCGCAGCGGCAGGTTCTTCGCGGTCCACTGGTTGAAGACCGTGGAGCCCGTAGGGCATCTGGGTCTGGTGGTCGCGAAGCGACTGGCGGGCAACGGAGTGCAGCGGAACCGGGTCAAGCGCATCGCGCGGGAATCGTTCCGCCGTCTCGGGCTGCAGCGGACCTCCATTGATGTTGTAGTCCGGCTGCGGTCTTCGATCGCCGCGCCTGAATGGCCCGCGGCTGCCGAAGAACTGCATCGTATCCTCGGGGAACTGCGATGATCGCCAAGGTCCTGCTCTGGATGATCCGGGCCTATCAGATTGCGCTCAGCCCCTACGTCGGTACCCAATGCCGGTTTCACCCCACATGCTCCCGATATGCCTTCCAGGCCATCGACCGCCATGGCGCCCTCAAAGGGTCCTGGCTGGCCGCCCGGCGCCTGTCGCGCTGTCACCCGTGGAGCCTTGGGGGCCACGATCCTGTCCCCTGACCTGACCCACTGACAAGAACCTCGCCCGCATGGAATCCGCACGCCTCGTATTCGTGGTGATCTTCTGTGTCTCCCTGTTCATGCTGGGAGAGAAGTGGGTCGAACAGTACGGTCCCAAGCCGGGCACGCAGAAGACCGCGCAAACGGCCGCGCCCGTCGATGCGATCCCGACGCCGACCGCCGCTGCCGGGGGGGACACGCCAAAGACCGCGGCGGCCGCACCCGCACCCGCAGCCGCGTTGCCGTCTGGTGGCGAATCGTCTGCAACGACCGGAGCGAAGGAAGAACTGATCAAGGTCGAGACGCCGCTCGTCCGGGCCGAGATCTCCACGATCGGCGGGGAGTTGCGCACGCTCGAACTCCTCCAGCAGCGGGACACGCTCGATGCGGGCAAGAACTTCTTCCTGCTCGATCGCACCGACAAACGGACCTACCTCGGGCAGACCGGTCTTCTGGGTGCGGGCATGCCCACCCACAAGTCCCCGTTTGCGCTGGCCGCGCCCCCGACGGTTGCCTCCGATCCCAAGGGTGCCGTCGTCGTGGAACTGATCGCGCAGGACGCGCCGGCAGGAGTGGAGGTTCGAAAGACGCTTCGGTTCCACCCGGATCAGTATGTGGTGGACGTCTCATATGAAATCAAAGGGTTGCAGTCCAAGGCTGCACCCAACGCGTACTTTCAGCTGACCCGTGACGATACGCCCCCCGACGGCGATTCCCGCTGGGTTCCGACCTTCAATGGCATCGCGGTCTACACAGAAAAAGAGAAATATCAAAAGGTTGCGTTCTCCGACGTGGCAAAGGGCAAGCCCGGGCACGTCACCCAGAGCACAGATGGCTGGATCGGCATGGTTCAGCACTATTTCGTGTCGGCGTGGCTGCCTGGCGGCGCGGTTCCCCGGGAGTTCTATACGCGTTCGCTCGGGAATGGATTGTTCTCGGCCGGCGTGATTGTTCCGACCGAAGCGGCAGGGGAGGGTCACTGGAAGATCAGTGTTCCGCTCTATGCCGGGCCACAGGAGCAGACCAAGCTGGCTGCGCTGGCTCCGGGGCTGGAGTACGCGGTCGACTATGGCTGGCTGACCGTGATCGCGACACCGCTTTTCTGGGCGCTGTCGTCGATCTACAAGTGGGGCATCCAGAACTGGGGTGTCGCCATCATCATCCTGACCATCATCCTCAAGCTGGCCTTCTTCCCGCTGTCTGCCGCTTCGTACAAGTCGATGGCGAAGATGCGGGTCATGGCGCCCAAGCTCCAGAAGCTCAAGGAACAGTTCGGCGACGACCGCCAGAAGCTCCATCAGGCCATGATGGAGCTGTACAAGACCGAAAAGATCAACCCGCTGGGCGGGTGTCTGCCAATCGTGGTCCAGATTCCCGTATTCATTGCCCTCTACTGGGTACTGCTCGGGACCGTCGAGATGCGGCATGCGCCTTTCGCGCTCTGGATCAAGGACTTGTCGGCACCGGACCCTTTCTACGTGCTGCCCGTGCTGATGGGCATCAGCATGATCATCCAGACGCGGCTGAATCCGGAACCTCCGGATCCCATCCAGGCCAAGGTGATGAAGATCATGCCGATCGCCTTCAGCGTGTTCTTCTTCTTCTTCCCGGCGGGTCTCGTGCTCTACTGGCTGGTGAACAACATCCTGTCGATTTCCCAGCAGTGGTACATCACCCGCAAGCTGGAGCAGGGAGCCGTTGCGCCCAAGAAGCGCTGACACCATCGCCGCGATCGCCACGGCGCCCGGGCGCGGTGGCGTAGGGGTCGTCCGGGTTTCCGGGCCCCTGGCGGAAAGCATCTGCCTCGGCGTCGTCGGCGCCGTCCCCGAACCCCGCCGAGCCTCCTTTCGCTCTTTTGGTGACGCCGAGGGGCGTGTCATCGATGCAGGACTGGTTCTGTGCTTTCCAGCGCCCGGCTCCTATACCGGTGAGCCCGTGGTCGAGTTTCAGGGTCACGGCAGCCCCCAGGCTCTGGCGGCACTGCTCGATCGCTGTGTCGAACTCGGCGCGCGGATCGCCCGGCCGGGGGAGTTCACCGAGCGCGCCTTTCTCAACGACCGGCTGGACCTCGCTCAGGCCGAAGCCGTCGCGGATCTGATCGACGCAGAATCCCGGACCGCTGCCCGTGCCGCGATCCGATCGCTGTCGGGCGAGTTTTCGAGCGCGATCGGGGATCTGGTGGCGCAGCTGGAGTCGCTCCGGATCATGGTGGAAGCCGCCATCGATTTTCCGGAAGAAGACATCGACGTCATGGCGGACTACCACGTCGGGGAACGGGTGGAGAGCCTGATGGAACGGCTCGACGGCATCTTCTCCCGGGCGCGGCACGGTCAGCGATTGCGGGAGGGCGCGACGGTCGTGCTTCTCGGGGAGCCCAACGTCGGGAAGTCCAGCCTGCTCAATCGCCTCGCCGGAGAAGATCTCGCCATTGTCACGGACGTACCGGGCACGACCAGGGACCCCATTCGGGGCCACATCACCCTGGACGGCGTGCCGTTTCACCTCGTCGATACCGCCGGGCTGAGGGATTCGGCCGATCCGGTGGAACGGGAAGGGATTGCGCGGTCGCGGGCCCAGGCGTCCAAAGCTGACGTGGCCGTTCTGGTTCTGGACGCTCGCGAGAACGCGGATGCGGGATACGCGAGGCTGTCAGCCAACGCGTCCTTACCCGATCGGCGTATCGTCGTCAGAAACAAGATTGATCTGGTCGGCGAGAGCGCGAGCTCGATTGAACTGTCGGGAGTGACGACCTTAGCGATCTCGGCCCAGACCGGGGAAGGGTTGCCGCTTCTGCGCTCGGCCCTGCTAACTGCGGTGGACTGGGAGGCGGGCGGTGGTGAGGGTGCCTTCACGGCGCGATCCAGACACCTCGACGCATTGCGCCGTTGTCGTGATCATCTGCAGTCGGCGATGCACCTGATCGGCGTGCAGACGGATCTGGTTGCCGAAGAACTGCGGTACGCCATGGATGCAGCAGGGGAGATCACGGGTAAGAAGACCGCCGACGACCTCCTGGGGGAGATCTTCTCGCGGTTCTGTATCGGCAAGTGACGACCGGATCGATGTTTCACGTGAAACATTGGCGGGTCTGTCGGTCCGGAGCTGTATGTTTCACGTGAAACGTTGCGCCCGTCCGCGGCGAATCACGGGAATTGGATTATCATGCGCGCCTCCTGAAGCGGGGTTGTATCGTGCTGTTTCCTAAGCGATTCGAAGTCATTGTGATTGGTGGTGGCCACGCGGGCACCGAAGCCGCGCTGGCCTCCGCGCGGATGGGCCGAACCACGCTTCTGCTGACCCACAGCATCGAAACGCTCGGTCAGATGTCCTGCAATCCCTCCATCGGCGGGATTGGAAAGGGTCATCTGGTCAAGGAGATCGATGCGCTGGGTGGCGCGATGGCAATCGCCACGGACGAAGCCGGTATCCAGTTCCGCATCCTGAACGGGAGCAAGGGGCCCGCCGTTCGGGCGACTCGCGCGCAGGCCGACCGGGTCCTGTATCGACGCGCCATCCGCCAACGTCTCGAAAACCAGCCGAATCTGTTCTTGTTCCAGCAGGCCGCGGATGACCTTCTTGTGGAAGGAGACCGGGTCGCGGGTGTCGTGACGCAGTCGGGAATCCGCTTCGAAGCCGATGCGATCGTCCTGACGGCCGGGACTTTCCTGTCCGGGGTCATCCACGTTGGCCTTTCGAACCATGCCGCGGGCCGCGCCGGCGATCCGCCATCGGTCGCACTGTCGCACCGACTGCGCGAACTCAATCTGCCGGTGGGAAGGCTGAAGACTGGCACGCCGCCGCGGATCGACGGCCGAAGCATCGATTTCTCGACCATGACGGAGCAACCTGGCGATGAGCCGGCGCCCGTGTTCTCGTTCATGGGTCGGCGGGAAATGCATCCCGCGCAGTTGCCATGCTGGATCACCCACACGAACGAGCGGACCCACGACATCATCCGGGGCGGTCTCGATCGTTCGCCCATGTTCACGGGAGTCATCGAAGGCATCGGACCCCGGTACTGTCCGTCCATCGAGGACAAGATCCACCGGTTCGCGGACAAGACCTCCCATCAGATCTTCCTGGAACCCGAAGGGCTCACGACCCACGAGTTCTATCCGAACGGCATCTCGACCAGTCTCCCGTTCGACGTGCAATTGGCCCTCGTCCAGTCCATCCGAGGCCTGGAGCACGCGCATCTGACGCGCCCGGGCTACGCGATCGAATATGACTACTTCGATCCGCGGGGCCTCCGTACGTCATTGGAAACACGGGCTTTTCGGGGTCTGTTCTTCGCCGGTCAGATCAACGGGACCACGGGATACGAGGAGGCCGGTGCTCAGGGCCTGCTGGCAGGGATCAATGCAGCGCGACTGGTCCGTGGCGAAGAAGCCTGGGTGCCGGGCCGTGACGAGGCGTACCTCGGTGTGCTGGTCGACGACCTCGTCACCCGGGGTGTGACGGAGCCGTACCGGATGTTCACAAGCCGGGCGGAGCATCGCCTCAGCCTGCGGGAAGACAATGCCGACCTCCGTCTGACCGCAGCAGGTCGATCCCTGGGCCTCGTGGACGACGCCCGATGGGCTCGCTTCGAGGCCAAGCAGGAAGCCATTGCCCGCGAACGCGAGCGTCTGCGAAGCACCTGGTGCAATCCGAGAATCCTCGATGCCTCGCGCACCGTTGCGCTGTTCGGTGTCCCCGTCGAGAAGGACGGCACGCTGGAGGAGTTTCTCCGTCGCCCCGAAGTGAGCTACCGCACCCTGATGGACTGGGCCGCGCCCGGTACCGGGCTGGACGATGAGGAAGCCGCCGATCAGGTGGAAGTGCAGATCAAGTACCAGGGCTACATTGAAAGGCAACTGACCGAGATTGCCCGCCAGGAACAGCACGCAGACATGGCCCTGCCAGAGGAACTCGACTATCGGTCCGTCCGCGGTCTGTCCGCCGAGGTTTGCCAGAAACTCAGTGCGCAGCGTCCCGAGACGCTGGCGCAGGCCGGACGCATCTCAGGTGTGACGCCTGCCGCGCTCTCGCTCCTCCGAGTTCACGTGAAGCGCCTCAGTGCCAGTCGCGTGACGGCGGCTACGGAATCCTCTCGCGAGGCCTCCGACGGTGACGCCGTACAGGCAGCGGGCTGATGGGGGAGCGCGAAGGTCTCCTGGCTGGACTGGCCGAGCTCGGCCTCGCGGCCGACCCCTCCCAGGTCGATTCCCTGCTCGCTTTCCTGGTTCTGCTCGAGAAATGGAACGCGGTGTACAACCTGACCGCGATCCGGGATCGTACCTTGTGGGTTAGCCACCACTTGCTCGATTCACTCAGCGTAGCAAGGTATCTGGGTGACGGTGCCATCGTGGACGTAGGTACGGGCGCCGGCTTTCCCGGCCTGCCGCTCGCGCTGATGGCCCCCGGCAACTCCTTCACACTGCTCGACAGCAGCCAGAAACGGACGGCGTTTCTGGATCAGTCTGTCCGGCAGCTAGGCGTCCGGAACGCCACGGTCGTCCGGGCGAGGGTGGAAGAATTCGTCCCGGAAACCCTGTTCGATGTGGCGATCTCCCGAGCTTTCGCGGACCTCGCCGACTTCGCTCGGCTCTGTGCGCCGCTCGTCCGCCCGGGCGGCCTGCTTCTGGCCATGAAGGGGCTGCATCCCGACGAGGAACTAGCGCGCGTACCGGCGCCGCTTACAGTCCGAGAGACCATCCCGCTGCACGTGCCCGGCCTCGGCGCCACCCGTCACCTCGTTGTCCTGGAAAAGCCATGAGTGCCCCCCAATCCCGTCCCGCGAAGGTGCTTGCCGTCACGAACCAGAAGGGCGGCGTCGGCAAGACCACGACCACCGTCAATCTGGCCGCCGCCCTGGCGACCGCGGGACAGCGAGTCCTCCTGATTGACCTGGACCCCCAGGGCAATGCCACGATGGGCAGCGGCGTCGACAAGCGGGCCCTCAAGCGAAGCGTGTATCAGGTGCTGCTGTCGAGTGCCCGGGCGGAGGAAGCGTGGGTTCATTCGGAGAATGGCGGCTACCACGTGCTCCCAGCCAACCGCGAGCTCGCGGGCGCCGAAGTGGAAATGGTCGATCTTCCGAGCCGCGAAACGCGTCTGCGCGATGCGCTTGCGCCGGTGCTCGACCGATTCGATTTCGTCCTGATCGACTGCCCGCCTGCGCTGAATCTCCTGACCGTCAATGCGCTCTGCGCGGCGGACGCCGTGATGATTCCGATGCAGTGCGAGTACTACGCGCTCGAGGGACTGTCCGATCTCGTGAACACCGTCAAGCGAGTCCGCAGTCACCTCAACCCGCGCCTCGAGATCGAAGGCCTGCTGCGGACGATGTTCGATCCGCGAAATACGCTGGCGCAACAGGTATCGGACCAGCTGCAGCAGCACTTCGTGGACAAGGTGTACCGCACGGTCATTCCGAGAAACGTCCGCCTTGCAGAAGCCCCGAGCTACGGGATGCCGATCCTGCGCTACGACCGTCAGTCGAAGGGCGCACTGGCCTACCTGGCGCTGGCGGGCGAGCTACTCTCCAAACAACCGAAACCGGGAACCTGATCATGGCCAAACCTCGCGGCCTCGGACGCGGGCTCGATGCCCTTCTTGCCGGCGACTCGGCTCCCGCACCAGCCACCGCCACGGAGCGCCTGGCCACCCTCAGCGTCTCTGCGCTGCAGCCGGGCAAGTACCAGCCCCGAACCAACATGCATGAGGAGGCGATTGCCGAGCTCGCCGATTCCATCCGTGTGCAGGGCGTCATCCAGCCGATCCTGGTTCGACCCGTCGCGCCGGAACGCTACGAGATCATCGCCGGCGAACGTCGGTGGCGTGCTGCGCAGAAAGCGGGGCTGACCGAGGTCCCGGTCGTCGTCCGCGATGTGCGCGACGAGGCCGCGCTCGCGATGGCGCTCATCGAGAACATCCAGCGCGAAGACCTCAACGCCATCGAGGAGGCCGCAGGCATTCGAAGGCTCATCGACGAGTTCGGGATGACCCATCAGGCTGCGGCCGAGGCCGTGGGCCGATCCCGCACTGCGGTGAGCAACCTTCTGCGTCTGCTGGACCTGCCGTCTTCCGTGCGGGAGCACGTGGCCCGGGGCACCCTCGACATGGGCCATGTACGCGCCTTGCTGCCGCTGCCCACGGAGCAGCAGCTGGCGGTGGCGCACGACGCCGTGCAGAACCGATGGTCGGTCCGGGAAGTGGAACGCCGGGTTGGCGTGCTGCTGAAGGGCGGGGCGGCAAAGGCGACGAAGTCCGCCACCGCCAGGGATCGCGACGTTGCCCGCCTCGAGGAGGAACTCTCCGACCGGCTCGGCACCAGGGTCGAAATCGTCACCGGCCGGCGCCAGGGAAGCGGCCGGGTGGTCATCCAGTACGGGAGCCTCGACCAGCTGGACGCTCTGCTGGGCCGGCTGAAGTAACAGCCTTTTCTTCGTCTCGCTGCATCGCAGCAATTGACGTCACCGCGGCCGGCGGTCTACCATCGATTGTTTTTTGGCACATCCGAAGGCGTGGCAGCCCTCAACATGCGAGGCACGGCACTGCGGTTCGCACTCCTGCAAGGGGGCATTGTGCTGTGCAGTGCGCTGGTCGCCGCCCTGCTGTTCGGATCGCAGATGGGGTTGTCTCTCGTGGTTGGAGGCGCCTGCGGCTGGCTGGGTTCCCTGGCTTACGCGGCGCTTCAGGGCCGCGATGTTCCGGAACGCGCGACGGCAGCGCTGAAGGACCACCTGCTGGGGCAGCTCTCCAAGTGGTTGGTGGCCTGCGGAGCCTTGTATGTCGCCATCCGGTCTGGCGCTGGGCAAAGCCCGGCGGCACTGACCCTGGGGTTTATCGTGGCAATGCTGGCCCATGGGCTGGCGCTGCCTTGGTTGAAGAGCCGGTAACAAGAATCGATCGTCACTGACATGGCATCAGAACACGGACCGCAAAGCGCAGGCGAGTACATCGGGCACCACCTCACCAACCTCCGGGTCGGTGAAGGGTTCTGGACCTTCAATCTCGACACGATCATCATGGGCTGGATCACCGGCCTCATCGCGATCGGCGCCTTCTACCTCATCGCCCGCAAGGCCACCACCGGCGTGCCGGGCCGGGTCCAGGGCTTCATCGAGCTGATCGTCGAATTCGTCGATGAGACGGTCAAGGGCGTGTTCCCCGGTGACCGCAAGTTCCTCGCGCCGCTCGCCCTGACGATCTTCGTCTGGGTGTTCATGATGAACCTCATGGACCTGCTCCCGATCGACTGGGTCGCGAAGGTCACCGAGACCGGCGGTCTGCACAACTGGAAACCGGTGCCCACGACAGACCTGAACACCACGTTCGCGATGTCGCTCACCATTTTCCTGCTGACCATCTTCTTCAGCCTCAAGGCCAAGGGTGCCGGCGGATTCGTGCACGAGCTATTCACGGCGCCGTTCGGCGGTCACCCCGTGCTGTGGATCCCCAACCTCGTGCTCAACATCATCGAGTACCTGGCCAAGCCCGTCTCTCTCGCCATGCGACTGTTCGGCAACATGTACGCCGGCGAACTCATTTTCATGCTGCTGGGTCTCCTGGGCACCATCGCCGCCACGAATTCGGCCGGCGGTCTGATGGCCGGCGCGGCTGCCGGTTTCCTCTACTGGGGCTGGGCCGTGTTCCACATCCTGATCATCCTGCTGCAGGCGTTCATCTTCATGGTGCTCTCCTGCGTGTATATCGCGATGGCTCACGAGCACCACTGATCCGCAGCACTTCGTCGACTTTGCTTTATTTTTTGCCGTAACCACCTCTTAACAAGGGAACCACTGAAATGGAACAGTTCGCCGCCCTCATCCAAAGCTACACCGCTCTGGGCATCGGCATCATCATCGGCCTCGGCGCCATCGGTGCTTGTATCGGCATCGGCATCATGGGAAGCAAGTTCCTCGAGTCCGCGGCGCGCCAGCCCGAGCTCATCCCCCAGCTGCAGAAGTTCATGTTCCTGCTGGCCGGCCTGATCGACGCGGCGTTCCTGATCGGTGTGGGTATCGCCATGTTCTTCGGTTTTGCCAACCCGCTGCTCAGCGTCCTGGCCAAGTAAGTCCCGCTCCATCATCGTCCGGGTTTCGCCATGAACATCAATGCAACGCTGTTCGTTCAGGCGCTCTCGTTCGCCGCGCTGATCTGGTTCACGGTCAAGTTCGTCTGGCCCATGATCACGACGGCCATGGACGAGCGCGCCCGCCGCATCGCCGACGGACTCGCGGCGGCCGAAGCCGGTCGACAGTCCCTCGAGCGTTCGGCCAAGGAAGTGAATGTCGCGATCAACGACGCCCGCTCGCGTGCGGCCGAGATCGTCGCGCAGGCCGAGAAGCGCGGTGCGCAGCTGGTCGAGGAAGCCAAGGCAGCTGGTCGGGCCGAAGCAGACCGTGAGCGCGCCGCTGCCAAGGCCGAGATCGAGCAGGAGATCGCCCGAGCCCGCGAAGAGCTTCGTGCCCAGGTCGCGACTCTCGTGGTCTCCGGCGCCGAGAAGATCCTTCGCCGTGAAGTCGACAGTCGCGCGCACGCCGACCTGCTCGATGCCATCAAGCAGCAGCTCTAGTCGCCATGGCTGAACTCAGCACGATCGCGAGACCTTACGCGCAGGCCGCCTTCCGCACGGCGGACGAATCCGGCGCGCTCTCCGAGTGGTCGGAGTCGCTGGCCGCTCTCGCGCTCATCGCGCGTGATCCGACCGTCGAGCAGCTCACCACCGACCCCAACTTCACGACCGAGCGTCTGTCAGCGCTGATCCTCGGTGTCCTCCAGGGGAAGGTGTCGGCGCCGGTCGAGAACTTCGTCCGACTCGTGGCCGAGAACCACCGTGTGGCCGCCTTCCCCGAGATCTCGACCCAGTTCGAAGCTCTCAAGAACGAGCGCGAAGGCGTCCAGGATGTCGAGATCGTGAGTGCGTTCCCGCTCGAGGCCGCACAGCAGGCAGATCTGGCAGCGCGCCTGGAAAAGCACACCGGCAAGAAAGTGAATGTCCATGTGACCCTCGATCCGCAGCTGATCAGCGGCGTGAAGATCATCATGGGCGACAAAGTGATCGACGCCTCGGCCCGCGCGCAGCTCGCGGAGCTTGAGAGCACCCTAAGAGCTTAGGAGCAGGCATGCAACTCAACCCATCCGAGATTTCGGAACTCATCAAGAGCCGGATTCAGAACCTGGACGCGGGCGCGCAGATGCGCACGCAGGGCACCGTGGTATCCGTCACGGACGGTATCTGCCGGATCCACGGTCTCTCCGACGTGATGCAGGGCGAGATGCTCGAGTTTCCCGGCAACACCTTCGGCCTGGCGCTGAACCTGGAGCGCGACTCGGTGGGCGCGGTGATTCTGGGTGAGTACCAGCACATCTCCGAAGGCGACACCGTCAAGTGCACGGGCCAGATCCTTTCCGTACCCGTCGGCCCCGAGCTGATCGGGCGCGTCGTCAACGCCCTCGGTCAGCCGATCGACGGCAAGGGTCCGATCAACGCCAAGATGACGGACGTCATCGAAAAGGTGGCCCCTGGCGTGATTGCGCGGAAATCCGTGGACCAGCCGGTGCAGACCGGTCTCAAGTCCATCGACTCCATGGTCCCCATCGGCCGCGGCCAGCGCGAACTGATCATCGG
>CAZEDA010000006.1:0-10451 GCA_964510915.1 uncultured Rhodocyclaceae bacterium
GCCGAGCCCGCCCCCGAGAGCTTCCCCGCCGTGAAGGTGAAGAACCCGTTCGGCGAGGGCGAGATCGAGGTGGAGGAAGTGTCCTTCAACGACCTGCCGGGCTTCTTTTCGGGCAGCAATGCCGCCACGCAGGCGCCCGCCGGCCCGGCGGACGAGTTCTCCGAAAAGGCCGCGCGTCTTTCCGAGGGCGACTGGGTCGAGATTCACCAGGAAGGCAAGGAACCCGTCCAGGCACGGCTGTCGTTCATCAGCCCGTACCGCAGCACATTCGTGTTCAGCAACCGCAAGGGTCAGAAGGTCGCGGAGTACTCCTCCTACCAGGTCACCAGCTACCTGCGCAGCGGCCGCCTCCTGATCCTCGAGGGCACACCGCTGTTCGACCGCGCGTTCGGCAACCTCGTCAACATCCTGCGCAAGGGCGCCGAAGCCGCCTGACGCCCCCCGGCCCCGCTTGCGTCCGGGCCGGGTTCTGTGGCTTCATTGCCGACCCTCTGCCGGCAGACCGACCATGCAAGCCCGAACCGACGACCTGAGAATCCGCGAGATCAAGGAACTCGCCCCGCCTTCCCATCTGCTGCGCGAACTCGCCTGCAGCGAGAAGGCCGCGCAGACCGTGAGCGACTCGCGGACCGCCATCCACCGCTGCCTCCACGGCATGGACGACCGCCTCGTGGTCGTCATCGGTCCCTGCTCCATCCACGATCCGGTCGCAGCACGGGACTACGCCAACCGCCTCGTGGAACTGCGCCGCGCACACGCCGCCGAGCTGGAAGTCGTGATGCGCGTCTACTTCGAGAAGCCGCGCACCACGGTCGGCTGGAAGGGCCTCATCAACGATCCCGGCCTCGACGGCAGCTTCCAGATCAATCGCGGACTGCGTCTCGCGCGAGAACTGCTCCTCGACATCGCGGAACTGGGCCTGCCGGCAGGCTGCGAATTCCTCGACATGATCACGCCCCAGTACATCGCTGACCTCGTTGCGTGGGGCGCGATCGGCGCGCGCACGACCGAGAGCCAGGTGCACCGCGAACTCGCTTCGGGACTCTCCTGCCCGGTCGGCTTCAAGAACGGTACCGACGGCAATGTCCGGATCGCCGTGGACGCCATCAAGGCCGCGCAGCAGCCTCACCACTTCCTGTCGGTGACCAAGGGCGGACACTCCGCCATCGTCGCCACCGGCGGCAACGAGGACTGCCACGTGATCCTGCGCGGCGGGCGCACGACCAACTACGACGCCGCCAGCGTGGAGGCCGCCTGTACCGCGCTCGCCCAGGCCGGGCTGGCGCCGCGGATCATGATCGACGCCAGTCACGCGAACAGCCAGAAGAACCCGATCAACCAGATCAAGGTGTGCGAAGACATCGGCAGCCAGATTGCCGGCGGAGAAGTCCGGATCGTGGGTGTGATGGTGGAGAGCCACATCGTCGAGGGCCGGCAGGATCTCGTCCCCGGCCAGGCGCTCACCTACGGCCAGAGCATCACCGACGCCTGCATCGGCTGGGACGACAGCGCCCGGGTGCTGGAGATCCTCGCAGCCGGTGTTCGCGCCCGCCGCACGGCGCAGGCTCAGGCGGAACCCGCTTGAACGGCAGCGTGTGAAGGCCCGCCTCCATGCGGGCACGGTGATCGCGGCCTATGGCCGCTCCTACACCGTGATGCTGGACGACGGCACGAGCGTCGCCTGTTACCCACGCGGCAAGCGGAGCGAACTCGCCTGCGGCGATCGCGTCCAGGTCGCCCTCACCGGGCCGGCCCAGGGCGTGGTGGAATCCATCGATCCGCGCTCGGCCCTCTTTTACCGCTCCGACGCCTTTCGCCAGAAGATCATCGCGGCGAACGTGAGCCAGATCGTGGTCGTCCTTGCGTCGTCGCCATCGTGGTACGAGGAATTGCTCAATCGCTGTCTCGTCGCCGCGGAAGCCGGCCGCACGCGGGCCGTCATCGTGCTGAACAAGGTCGATCTTCCGGAAGCCACCGCCGCGCTCGCTGCCCTGCAGACCTATGCGGATATCGGCTATCCGGTCGTGCCGATGGTGGCGAGACAGGGCGTCGACGCGCTTCGTCCGCTGCTCGAAGGTCAGACGAGCGTGCTCGTCGGTCAGTCGGGCATGGGCAAATCGACGATCATCAATGCGCTGCATCCTGAAGCCCGGGCAAGCACGGCGGAGGTCTCGGCCGCGCTGGATTCCGGCAAGCACACCACGACGCACGCGCGGCTCTACCGGCTGGGTCCTGACACGGCGATCATCGATTCGCCCGGCATGCAGGAGTTCGGTCTGCACCACGTGCCGCGACAGGAACTCGATGCATGCTTTCCGGAGTTCCGCGAGTGGATCGGGCAGTGCCGCTTCGCGAACTGCCGCCACATGGGCGAACCGGGCTGCGCCATCGACGGCGCCGTGGGGAAAGGCAAGGTGACCACCCGCCGGCTGAGCGCCTATCGCGCCATCGCCTCCGAGGCAGCCCGCCGCTCCTGACGTTCCGGACCTGCGTCAGGCCACCCAGGACGCCACGGTCATCAGCGCAATGATGAGTACCCACAGCACCAGGGTGCGCCAGATGAGGCCCACGGCGCTGTTCATGTGCTCGAGATCCGGCTCGTCGCCCAGCCCGAGTTCGGGTCGGAAGGCGAGCTTGCCGTCGCGGTGAAGGGATTCGCCGAGACGCACGCCAAGCGCCCCCGCACCGCTCGACAGCACGACACCGATGAAGGGATCGAGCCACGCCGCCGCCTGGGCGCGCCAGCAGTAGACCGCATCCTCGAAGTCGCCGACGATCGCGAACGACAGGGCCGTAAGTCGCACGGACACCCAGTCGAACAGCCGGAACGCCTCGCGCGCGAAGGCGCCGAACTGCTCGTACTCCGGGGCGGTCTGCCGACCCCAGCGATCGTGCAGCACCACACCCAGACGATAGATGACCGCCCCGCCGGGCCCGGACAGCAGCGTGCCCAGCGCGCCGGGCAGCAGCGTTCCGAGGATGGCCGGCGCCAGGACGAACCAGGCGATCACGCCGAACACATCGCGATGGGCCGTAGCCAGGCCGTGTTCGATGGCCACCTTGGCGAGATCCTGGTGGGTGAACTCCGTGGCGTCTTCCCCGCTCCATTCCCGCAGCCGGTCGCGCGCATCCTGCGTGCGGCCGGCGCGCAATGCTTCGTGCACGCCATTGAAGCCCGTGTTGAAGCCACGCAGCCCGAGGCAGAAGTAGAGGACCAGGACGTTCCATGCAAGACCGAGCAGGAAACTCACGCCGTTCAGCATGAGGAACCCGATCTCGGCGACGATCACGCAGGGCGCGATGGCGGCGATCCAGGCGAGCACGCCGTGCCGGCGCCGTCCGGCGTTGAAGTTCCTGGCGACGAGATCCGCGTACCGGCCAAACCATTCCAGCGGCAGCGTCTTGGCGCGCAGCGGGCTCAGTTGCTCCAGGAGCAGTGCGATGACGATGGAAAAGACGACCACTCGGCAGACCTCCCCGCGTCAGTCGACGTAGCGCACGCCGCCGCGATTCGCGAGGCCGGCCTCGTTCCAGAACTGCAGCTTCTGCCCGGCGCGCACCTTGGCGAGCGAATCGGCCTCCTTCTGGCGGACGAGTTCGAGACGCGCCGCGACCGCCTCGGCCGACGCCAGCGGAATGGCGACGACACCGTCGACATCCCCCACCAGGATGTCGCCGGCTCCGATGTGGATGCCGCCGCAGGTGACGCCCAGGTTTACTTCCCCCGGACCGTTGCGGTAGCCGGCGTTGGGGCTGTGGCCCCGCGCGAAGACGGGAATGTCCGCCTCGATGAGGCCGGGGAGATCGCGTACCAGACCGTCGACCACGATGGCCACGACACCGAGGCGCCGGGCCCACATCGCCCACAGATCACCGATCACCGCGGCGTGATCGTCGCCGCCTGCACCGATGACGATGACGTCGCCGGGCTTCACGAAATCGAGCAGCGCCATTGCCGCAAGGTTGTCGGTGGGCGAACACAGCGCCGTGGCCGCGACGCCACAGAAGGTGTTCTTCGGCGTGAGCGGCTTGATGCTGTGGTGCAGGCTGCCGCGACCGTTGAAGGCATCGGTGACGAAGCCGGATGGCGCGTCACGAAAGGCGTCGAGCAGAGCCGCATCGGGACGGGGAAAGTCCCGGCGGATCGTAAGTGCGACCGGATCACCGATCATGCGTATGTCTCCTGTTTGAAGCAGCGAAAGGGAAGATCACCTCCGCCAGCCGAGTGCGGGCGCACTGTTCGGACGCGCAGATGGTACCGATTGTCCGGGCTGGCATCGCAGCGCCCCTTTCAGACCGTGCCCGAACCGCGCAGCACTTCGACCTCCGAGGCAGCCATGCCCAGCCATTCCTCCAGAACCTCACGCGTGTGCTCGCCGAGTCGGGGAGGCGGCCTGCGGTATTCCACGACATCCTCGGAGAAACGCAGCGGGCTCGCCACGGTGGACACCTGACCGAGAACGGGATCGGGAATGTCCACCCGTGCGCCGCGCGCCACCACCTGCGGATCCGCGAAGGCCTCGTCGATCGTATTGACCGGGGCGCACGGTACGCCGGCGGCATTGAGCCGCTCGGTCCAGACATGCCGCGGCCCCGTGAGGAAAGCCGCCTCGAGGGTTGCCACGATGTCCTTGCGATTCAGCACGCGCGCGCGGTTGGTCTTGAATTTCGGGTCCTCGGCGAGGCCCGGCTGACCGATCACGGCGCACAGCGTCGCGAACTGCTGATCGTTGCCTGCCGTCATCATGAGATAGCCGTCTGCAGCCTGAAACACCTGCGACGGCACGACGCTCGGATGCGCGCTGCCCATCCGGGTGCCGACGACTCCGGCGCCGAGATAGTTCTGCGCGATGTTCACGAGCGAGGCCATCTGCACATCCAGCAGTCCGAGGTCCAGGTGCTGACCCCGACCGGTCTGCGTACGGCGGAACAGCGCGGAGGCAATGCCCGTCGCGCCGTAGACGCCCGTTAGGATGTCCACGACCGCCACGCCGCACCGCGAAGGTTCGCGACCGGGCTCACCGGTGATGTCCATCAGCCCGCCGTATGCCTGCACGATGGGATCGTAGCCGGGCTGGGACGCGTACGGTCCGGTGGATCCGTATCCGGTGATCGAGCAGTACACGAGACCGGGATTGCGGGCGGACAGCGTGGCGTAATCGAGTCCGGAGCGCGCAAGAGTCCCGACCTTGAAGTTCTCCACGAGAACATCGGCGCGGTCGGCCAGGCGCGCCACGAGATCGACGCCTTCGGCACACCCCATGTCGACGGTGATCGAGCGCTTGCCACGGTTGGCGCACTGGAAATACGTGCTCATGTCCGACTCGCGTCCCTCGGCATCCACCGCGAAAGGTGGCGCCCATTGGCGCGTGTCGTCGCCGGCACCGGGGCGCTCCACCTTCACGACATCGCAGCCCATGTCCGCGAGGATCTGGCTCGTCAGCGGACCGGCCAGCACTCGGGAGAGATCGAGGACACGGATGCCTGCGAGAGGTCCCATCAGCGCGGGCCCCCGGCGACCGGAACGTGAGACTCGATCACGGCACTCCGCGCGATCGGCGCCCGCGAGCAGAACCGTCGCACCGGAACGGGCCACGATCGGACAGGACGCGCGACGTGCCGGCCTAGCCCCTGTGCTGCCACTGTGCCTTCCACCGGATCATTCACTCCAGACGCACTCCGGAATCGCGAACGACACGCCCCCAGAGCGCAGTCTCGCGCTGGATGAGCGCGACGAGATCGCCCCTTGCCTTGGACCTGGCCTCCAGCCCGTGCTGCTGCGTGCGAGCCGCGAACGCGGGATCGTCCACCACCGCCTTGATCGCGTCGGTGAGACGGTCCGTGACCGGTTGCGGAAGCTTCGCAGGCGCCAGCACCGCCACCCAGGATTCCGAAACGTAGCCGACCACGCCAGCTTCCGCAATGGTGGGGACGTCGGGGAGTGCGCGCGAGCGGGTCGGCGTCGTCACGCCGAGCGCGCGCAGTCTGCCCGACTGGATGTGCGGGAGCGCGGCCGCGACGCTGTCGAACATGACATCCATCCGACCGCCGACCAGATCGAGCAGCGCCGGTGCGCTGCCCTTGTAGGGCACGTGCGTGAGTCGGGTCGCGGTCATGCCCTGGAACAGTTCCGCCTCCAGATGCGAGATGGTCCCGACGCCCTGGGATGCGAGATTGAGGCCGCCCGGCTTCGAACGGGCCAGCGCGATGAGCGCCTGGACCGTCGACACCCCCAGAGTAGCGGGCACCACCAGCACATGCGGAACGTAGGCAGCCGTGCAAAGCGGTGTGAAATCGCGCTGCAGGTCGAAGGCGCGCGACGGCATCAGCGTCGTGCCGGCAGCGTAGACCGTGATGGGCGCCATCAGGATCGTGTAGCCGTCTGCAGGCGCCCGCGCGACGAGTTCGCCACCGAGATTGCCGCCGGCACCCGGCCGGTTGTCGATCACGACGCCGGCCCCAAGCTGCCTACCGAGGGATTCCGCCATGAGCCGGGCAAGGATGTCGGTCGCGCCCGCCGGCGTGAACGGCACGATCATGCGCAACGGCCGTGCGGGAAACTTCGCCTGAGCGCGGGCCCCGGCGTTCCACGCAAGGGCGAGGCTGACGGCGAGCCATCGCCTGCGGGCCGCAGACACCCGCGGTGGTTCGCGTCTCATCGGTGGTCAGCCCCTCCCGTTCGTGGAGGCGCGCATGGCGAATCAGGCCACCGCACCCGTCGGCCGCCGGAGCCTCGATCCGCCCCGCCGGATACCCGGCCGAAGCATAATGGAACCCTCGCCTGCAGGGGGCGCGGAATGTGTCGCGTCGCGGAGACACACGAAGCTATACTCGCGGCATATTTGCCTCAAACGTGGTGTCCTGCCAGCCATGGTCGACCCGGCGCTGAAGGACGGAGCCCCCGCTCCTCCTGGCCGCCCCCCTTCCCGTCCGACTGCGGACAACGCCCCGCCGATCCCGACCACGGTCGATTCTGACCAGCTGCTGTTCGAGAAAGTGGACGTGCTGCACGTCAACTCGGGGTTCGGGCTGGCCATCAACGTGGTCGTAGGCGCCCTTACGGTCGCGGCGGTCTGGCCCGGTCGTGCGCCCTGGGCCGCCCTGCTCTGGCTCGGCATTCTGTACACGGTCGTCGCGGTCCGCCTTCAGCAGCGCATGCAGTTCCAGCTGCACGCCCACGAACGCCCCGTGACCTACTGGCTGCGACGGTTCTCCCTGTCCACGGCCGCCACCGGTCTGTGCTGGGGCGCCGCCTGGCTGATCCTGCCACCCGACGCGACGCTGGCCACCCAGATGCTGATGTCGGTGGTGATGGCCGGGCTGGTCGCGGGGGCGCTGTCCCATCTGGCGATGGTCTTCGAGATCTACCGCAACTACGTGATCCTCGCGATCGTGCCGGGCATGATCTACCTGCTGGCGCAAGGCACCCGCATCCACCTGCTGTGCGCGACCCTCGCCCTCGTTTACCTCGTCGGCGTGCTGAACAGTGCGCGCCGGTTCCATCGGGTGCTGCACCGCAGCCTGGAAGTGCGGTTCGAGAACACGGCTCTGGTGGCCTCGCTGACGGACGCGAACACGCGCCTGCGCTCCCTCACCGACGACCTGGAACGGCGGGTCATGGAGCGCACGACCGATCTGGAATCCGAACTCGCCAAGCGGCAGGAGGCGCAGGCAGCGTTGCGGGCGGACGAGGAGATGTTCCGCCTCATCTCGGACAACGTGTCCGACATGATCGCCGTGTGGGACGGCCACGGTCAGCAGCTCTACGGCAGCCGCTCCCTCCGCGGTGCCATGGACCGTTCGCAGGCGGGGCCGGGAACGTTCTCCTTCAGCGAAGTGCATCCCGAGGATCTCGAGAAGCTCCGCGGGGCGTTGCGTCAGGCGCTGGCCAGTTCGCGCGGTCAGCGACTTGAACTGCGGCTGGGCGGTGCCGCGGTCGATGGGAGGATCATCGACTGTTCGATCGAGCCGGTCCGCGACCCGGCGGGTCAGCCCGACAAGGTCGTGATCGTGTCCCGGGACGTCACGCAGCGCCGACGGGAGGAAGCCGCCATCCGCGAAGCCCGGGAGCGTCTGGCGCTCGCCCTCGAAGCCACGGACCAGATCTCCTTCGACGTGGACTGCCGGGTCCAGAAGGTGCACCTCGACCGCAACTGGGCCGCCTTCCTCGGACGGCGCCCGGGCGGCGAGACGATCGCGACGTTCGGCGAGCTGCTGCCCCTCGTCCCGACCGAAGAACACGCGCTCATCCACACCCGGTATGTGGCGACCCTGAAGGGCGAGACCGCCGACTACGTGATGGAGCATCGCGTGCGACGCGACGACGGCGAGTATCGGTGGATCCTGTCTCGGGCGCGGGTGGTCGAGCGCGATGCGCGGGGTCACGCGATCCGCCTCACCGGCACCAACCGGGACATCACCGAGCGGCGCCTTGCCGAACGGAGCCTGCGGCTCGCCGGCCGGGCGCTCGACAGCATGGCCGAAGGCCTCGTCGTGCTCGACTCGAACTGGCGGGTGTCCTCGGTGAATCAGGCTTTCTCGCGGATCACCGGCTATTCCGCCGAAGAGGCGGTGGGCAAGGTGAGCCGGCTCTGGCGCGATAGCGTCCGCAATCAGGAAGAGCCGAGCGCCATCGTCGCGGAACTGGCCGCGCGCGGCCACTGGGAAGGTCGGGTCGTCGACCGGCGCCGGGACGGTTCCGCCTATCCGTCGTGGCTCAGCGCCTCGACGATCCGCGAAGCCGACGGCGGCATCTCCCACTACGTCATCGTGTTCAGCGACATGTCGAAGCAGGAGCGCGACGCCCAGCGCGTGCGCTACCTCGCCTACCACGACGGCCTCACGGGGCTCGCGAACCGTTCCATGTTCTTCGAGCGCTGCGGCGACATTCTGCGTCGGGCCCAGCGTCACGGACGGCGCATGGCCATCCTCTTCATCGATCTCGATCACTTCAAGTCGGTGAACGATTCGCTGGGCCATCTCGCAGGCGACGTTCTGCTGATCGAGGTCGCGCGGCGGCTCCTGCAGGACCTTCGCGATCTGGACCTTGTGGCGCGCCTCGGCGGCGACGAATTCGCCGTGCTGCTGGAAGAAATCGCGCAGCCCTCCGACGCCGCCACCGTCGCGCTGAAGATTCTCGGCTCGCTGGCGCAGCCCGTTGCCATCGGCGGCGACGAGGTCCGCATCACGGCGAGCATCGGCATCAGCTGCTTCCCGGACGACGCCGATCAGGTGGAGAACCTCCTGCGCCAGGCCGACGCGGCCATGTACGTCGCCAAGCAGGAAGGCCGCGACCGTTACCAGTTCTTCTCGCCGGATCTCACCGCGCGCGTGATGAACCGTCTGGCCACCGCGAGCGCGCTCAAGGTCGCCCTGGACCGCGGCGAGTTCCGTGTCCACTACCAGCCGGCCGTCGATGCGAGGACCGGCGAGATCGTGGGCCTCGAGGCACTGCTGCGCTGGCAGCATCCCCAGCGCGGGCTGCTGCTTCCGAACGAGTTCATCCAGGTGGCCGAAGACACAGGCGTGATCGACGCCATCGGCCGCTGGGTACTCACGATGGCATGCCGCCAGCTGGCGCTGTGGCAGAAATCCGGGCACGAGAGTCTGTCGATGAAGGTGAATCTCTCGCCGCTGCAGTTCCGCCAGCCCACGCTCGTCCACGACATGAAGCGAATTCTGCTGGCGTCGGGCGTGCGCAAGGGCACGCTGGAGATCGAGATCACCGAGAGCGCGGCCATGAGCAACCCGGACCGTTCCGAGCGAGTCCTTCAGGACATGCTCGAACTCGGCATCCGCGTGTCACTGGACGACTTCGGAACCGGCCACAGTTCCCTCGCCCAGCTGAGCCGCTTCCCCATCCACGGCCTCAAGCTCGACCGCTCCCTCGTATGCGGACTGCCCGATGACCGGAAGAACGTCGTGATCGCCAGTTCCGTCGCGAGCCTGTGCCGCAATCTCGGGCTGGACCTCGTGGGCGAAGGCGTGGAGACCGCCGCCCAGGCGGAATTCCTCATGTCGCAGGGCTGCAGGCAGATGCAGGGCTTCTACTTCAGCCCGGCCGTCAGCGCCGAAGAGCTCACGGCCTTGCTGGCCCAGCCGGACCACACCGCCTGGAAGATGGCGGGTTCTGCCCTTCACTGAGCCGGGCGAGACGCCAGGTCCGAGGCGATCGCACCGACCGTCCGGAGCGCGGCGTCGACCTCTGCGGTGTGCGTGTGTCCGCAGGAGATCCGGATGTGATGCGGATACGTGCCGCTGGCGGAGAACATCGCGCCGGGAGCGATGCTCACCCCTTGCGCGAGCGCCCGATGGAACAATGCCATCGCGTCCACCCGCTCGGGCAGTTCCACCCACAGGACGAAGCCGCCCTCGGGCCGGGTCACGCGGGAACCCTGCGGAAACGACTCGCCGATCACCGCGGTCGCCCGCGCCACCTGCCTTGAAAACGC
>CAZEDA010000006.1:10551-31968 GCA_964510915.1 uncultured Rhodocyclaceae bacterium
CCTCGTCGGGCATGCGCCCGCCCAGGGGATTGGAGAAGTTCGGCATGAGGACGAGCGCCGCGATCGCCCCGGGCGTCCGCGTCACGACTTCAAGCGTGTCGAATGCAACGCCGTGGCGAGGGTTCGTGGGTAGCTCGAGAACCTTCACGCCCAGGCTTTCCACGATCTGCAGCACGCTGAAGTAGGTCGGCGACTCGATCGCTATCGTCTGCCCGGCGCGGGTGATCGCCCGCAGGGCGAGCGTAAGCGCCTCCATGCAGCCGTTGGTCACCACCAGTTCTTCGGGTTCGATCAGGCAGCCGTATGTGAACGCGTGCCGGGCGATCGCACGGCGCAGCGGTTCGTATCCCGCGCCCATGCGATACGTGGTGGCCAGCGCCGGCTCCCGCATGAGACGCGCGCCGAGTGCCCGGCGCACCTGTGCTGCCGGATACATGTGTTCCGGTCCGGGACTCGCCGCAGCCAGCGGGACGACCGTCGGATCGCGCGATGCCTCCAGGATTTCCATGATGACGCCGTTCACCCCGACATCGGCCGGCAGCGGCGGGCGGGTCCTGTCCATCCGCGGCTCAGGCAGTGCCCGCCTTGCGGCAGCGACGAAGAAGCCGGACTTCGGGCGGACGACGATGAGGCCGCGGTCCTCGAGTTCGCGGTAGGCCGCGATGGCCGTCGACACGCTCACGTTCTCCCGGGCGGCAAGGACTCGCACCGAGGGCAGCCGGTCCCCCGGGCGGAAGGCGCCAGACGCCATCCCCGCCGCCAGTCGATCGGCCAGCGTGCGGTAGAGCGTGTCGCTGAGGTTGGGCTCGTCCGGCATGGCTCCGATTCTGACTCGGACGCGGGGCCCGTGCCCATACAGATGGTCGCGTTTCCGTTCAGCACAGACGGCCGAAAGGCAAGGTGTGAACGTCCTTCGTGTGAGGCCTTGTACGTGGCGGCCCGGCCTGCGGGAGCTCAGGGTGGCAATTCGATCGACAACGCTCACTCGAGAGGAGACATCGCCATGCTCAAACCCTCGGACCCGCTGTGCGGAACCGCGCGACCGGTCGCGGTGCACGGCCCGGTGGTCATCATCAGCCGGAGCGCCACCCTCTGGGTAACGTGCGAGGGTGACTCGGCTGATTACTTCGTCGGCCCTGGTGAGAGACTCGCACTCCGTGGTCCGGGACGGATCGTCGTGGAATCGCTGGTCGCAGGGGAATGGCAACTCGAAAAGAAGACGCCCCGCCGACCGGCAAGGTGCCGATGGCGGGGCGTCGGGGTCAGACTTCAGCCGTGACGGTGGGAGCCGTCACGGTATCCGCTTACGAGCGACCGAAACGCTCGAGAACGGACGAAGCATCGCCGTAACGCGAGGCCTTGGCGTTGCGCGCCAGCACCCGGGTATCCGGAACGTCGCGACCGAAGGCCTGAGCATGCACCACGTCGGCGGCCGTATTCTTCACGACCGTGACACGGGGCGTGCCATCCCTGCCGAACTCGGCAGACTGGACGTTCACGACGCCCGCCGCCGAAGCGACGGAACCGAAGCCGAGGGCCGCAAAGGCGGCAAGGGTGGCGACGAGATGACGAGTATTCATGGCATGACTCCTAAGTGATAAGTGACTGGAAAATGGTGTTGAGGAATTCGGTTCTTCGACGCTCAGGCGCGTCCGAATCGGGTCGCAAGGGCGCCGGTCGCATCCCGGCCGGTGGCCGGAACGGTGCCGATCGCCCCGGGGGCCTCGCGGCCGGCACGGTCGCCGGACTCCACCGTCACGCGGGCGGTGCCGACGGACACATCCTTGATGCCGTCGCGACCGAATGCCGCTTGAGCCGGCAGATGACGAACCTGCTTGCCTGCGGCCGCGGCCACGGGGCCTGCGAGACCGTCCGCGTTCACGATGTCGGCCGACTGGATCAGTCGGGACTTCACGATGCCGCCGTCTGCGGCGTGAACACCGCCCGCCATGGAGGCGAGGACGAGGGACGTGATGGCGATGAGTTGATTAGCTTTCATGACAGTTACTCCTTCCTTGTCACCCGAAAGCTGCAGACAGGGCAGCCACCTGGCGCGGGTCGGTCTCGGGTACAGCCGGACTCGCGGGGTTTTTCGGGGCGCTCGGCCGCCGGTCAGGCGGACGTTCCGACCCCTCAAAAACGTTTTCGCTCAGTGAGTTGCCAATGTTGTCCAATCGGACTAGACTGACTTACCTAGTGACTTGCGATCACTGAGTGAACGGTGTTTACTTTAGTAAACGGAATTCACTTCGTCAACAACATTTTTGGATTTTTTTATGGGCACGAGCGAGCGGCGGGCGAGAGAACGGGAAGAAATGCGGGCGCGCATCCTGGATGCAGCCCGGGAACTGTTTGCCCAGGAGGGCTACGACTCGGTCACGCTGAGACGCGTGGCGGACTGCATCGAGTACTGTCCTGCAACCATCTACAAGTACTTCAAGGACAAGGAAGAGATGGTGCGGGCCCTGGTCACCCAGGACATCGCCGTCCTGATGGATACCTTCCGCCCGAGCATGGAGAAGCAGACGCCGCTCGAGCGCCTGCGCAGCTTCGGCCAGGCCTACATCGACATGGGCCTCAACCAGCAGAATCACTACCGGCTCATGTTCATGACGCCGCTGCTTCCGGCGGACGACCCCGTCTACGCCGAGAAGCGGAACGATCCGCAGATGGATTCCTACGGGTTGTTCCTGTCGGTGGTGCAGGAGTGTGTGGACGCAGGGCTGTTCCGCCCCCAGTACCGGGATGCCGAATGGATTGCCCAGACCATATGGGCCGGTCTCCACGGCGTGGTGTCACTGCACATCGCCATGGGTGACGAGAGAGCGATCGACTGGCGCCCGGCGAGAGCGCGTGCGCTGTTCATGCACGACCTGCTGATGTACGGACTCTACGCGGACGCCTACCGGACGGAAGTGCCCGCGATGCCGGCGCCACCGGTCTGCCAGAACGCCGCCTGAGCGGGCGTCAGTTTCCCGAGGCGGAGCCTTCGCGCGTTGAGGTTGCCCCCTCGACGTGCGCACCGGCCACCTTGCGGCTTCTCGCCTTGCCGTTCCGATCGACTGCCACCTCGGCGAGTGCGGGGGATGCCCAGTTGAGGCGTGCCGATTCCTTGACCAGTCGCGCCGTCGGCGCGGGATCCGGTTCATCCGCCCGGAGCGGGTCCTGCAGATAGGCGGTCGCCGACAGAAAGCTCCCCACCACGTTGTTTCCCCATGAAGGGTCACCGAGCGGCGTGCCGGCAAACACGGCATTGCCCTCCACCCGCTGCCGTCGCAGCGGATTGGCTCCGTCCAGTCGGATGCCGGCGTCGCGCGCCACTACTGTGTTGAGCAGGATGTAGACATCCTGAGGAATCCCGTTGTGGGGCCGGACATGAATGGCCGAGCCCTCCGGATTCACGAACACGTTGTTGTACAGCGAGATGTTGCCTTCCCCCTGGAACAGCACTTCCGTCGGGTTGCGCAGGAACAGGTTGCCGTAGATCAGGAAGCGGTCGTCGGCACCCCGCCCGTCCCGGGGCTGATGACCCACCAGAAGGTTGGGACGGGCCGCCTCGCCGAGCGCGCCGGCACGGGTCTTCTCGAACACGTTGTTGCGGATGGTCGTGACGGTCGGTCCGTCCTCTCCCTCCAGACCGGGCCGGTAGCTCTGGTGCTTGATCTGCACGTTGTAGCCGATGGTGTCGCGCACGACGTTGCCTTCGATCAGTCCGTTCCAGAACGCGGCAGACCCGTCGGAGTTGCCGAAGTACATGCCCGTGCCGACACCGACGATCTCATTGCCCCGCACCACCCATCCGCTGGCGGGACACTTCGTGGAGATGCCGACGTTCTGCTGGCTGAAGGCGTGGCCGGAGATGCGCAGATTCTCCAGCGTGATGTGATGGGCGAATCGCGCGTGCCCCTCCGCCTTCACGGCGTCCACGGGAAGGTTGCGCCCTTCGAGCTGCAGCCCGCGGATCTGCACGTGCTGCGAATTCACGATGCTCACCGTGTTGCGTCCCGGCTGCGCGAGAAAAATCGGCCGCTGCGCGGGATTCGCCGCTTCGATGCGGATCGGTTCGGTCGCCGTTCCGGTGAGGCCGATCACCCGGAGCCCTTGCACGTAGACGCCCGGCACAAGGAGCAGAACGTCACCGGCACGCAGCCCCTGCACGAGCACGGAGTAGGTCGCCGGGTCGGCGAGGTATTCGGCCGCCGAAACCACGCGCGGAGCGGCCAACGCCAACAGCAGGCACAGCCATCGCAAACCCGTCATCGCACTGGTCCGCTCCTCGATCGCCTGCCCCGCACCACGTGCAGCCACATGAGCGGCACGGCAGCGATCCCGACGATCCAGTGGACGAGGCTGATGCCCGGGCGCAGGGATTCCGAGCCGACGTAGTAAAGCGCCCACGCGCTCAGGATGAGGACGGCGAGCACGGAGGCGACGAATCCGCCCGTGCCACGGTTGCGGTTCAGCTTCCAGGCACGCCACGCATGCCAGGGCACGACCGAACCCACCACCATGAGACTCACCATCGCGATCGCCCCGTGGACCTTGAGCCAGAAGGGTTCGAGCGGGTGCGGCATGTCGGGAAAGTCGGGATCTCCGCCCATCAGGTAATGGCAGGCGAGCCAGCCCGCGCCGCTGACGACGAGCGCAAGGCCGATGGTGAAGATCGTGCGCCGATGCAGAGACGTCAGCGCAATCGTGGGAACGGGCCGAGGCGGACTCATGGACACTGCCCCGGACCGAGCGACCAGCCCCGCGGCGCCCCACCCCCGGTGGGACACCATCGCGCCGCCCCGTCGGACGCAATCTCGAGCGCGTCGGCGCCGAGTCGTCTGAGAATCGCGCTCGCGGCATCCGGCGCGATCGCCACGACTTTGGTCAGCGCATCGGCCCAGATGCCGCGGCGCGCGAATACGGTGACGCTCGACTCGGCAACCGGAATGCTCCGTCCGGCAGGCGCAATCACACCGGACCAGTCGCCGGTCTCGTCGTGATAGGGCGCCGTAGTCGCCATCGCCCCATCCTGGAGTGAGCCTACGGCAAAGGCACGGGAGCGGTCCGAAGGATGCCGCACGAATACGGGGGCGCCTCTGACGGAACGCACGCGAATGTCTCCGCCTGCATCCACGCGGGAGGTCACGGCACCCGCGGAGGCCATCGCCCGGGTGGCGACATCCAGTGCGTATCCCTTGGCGATCCCGCCGAGGTCGAGCCACACCGGCCGATTGAGACGCACGTAACCTTCGCGCCGCAGGTCCACATCGCGCCAGTTGCCGTCCGGGACCGGATCCGGGCTCCCCTGCGGGCGAGGCAGCCGGCCGGCAGCGACCAGCCTGGCAGCCACGGTACAGTCGAACACGCCGCTCGTCGCCTCGGAAAGCGCGCGCGACGCTCGCAGCACCCGCCAGGTGTCACCGTCCACGCGAGTCTCCGAGCGCCATGCCTCGCGATGAATCCGCGACAGCGCGCTGTCGGCCGAATGGAAACTCATCGCACGATCCACGCGAGCCACGGCGGAGAACCCCGCCTCGAGCGCGCGCTGGGCTGACTCTTCGTCTCCTGCCGTCACCTCGATCTCGACCAGCGTGCCGAGCAGCGGCCGAGCCCGCCTCCGCTCAGCGCAGCGCAAGCTCATGGGTGATCAGCAACCGCTTCACGCCTTCCGTGATGTGCCGGCAGGAGAGCGTCGCGCCGCCGATGTTGCGAATGTCCTTGTCGAGTTCGAGCGCCGCCGCGGTGGTCTTGCCGACGAACTGCCCCCGCCAGCCCGGGTGACGCACCTCATACCCGTAGCTCTCGCGGTACTCGAGAATCTCGATGCCCTTCACGCCGCCGTCGGCTCGAATGCCGACGGCGTAGGTGATGAATTCGTGCTTGCCGATCACCTCGTCGACGATGAACACCGCGCCATCGGGCGCACGCCAGAGCTTGATGTCCGTCACGCGCAGCCTGGCACCCAGGCGCTGTTCTATCGCCTGCTTCTGCTCGTCGCTCAGGTGGGCGGGTGCCGCCTTCAGGGCGATTCCCGGAAACAGGATCTGCTGTGCCTGCTCCACGCTCAGATAGGTGGCGGCGTATGCGCAATGGGGCGCCATGATCACCACGGGCGCGAGCATCAGGGGTCGCCAGTCGTTCATGTCGTCAACCCGACCTGGTGGAGCCGCAGCAAGGCGAGACCGCTTGCGCACATCGTGCTACCCGTACAGACGTCCACTGGCGATGCCCTCCTCCCGAACTCTTCTGTGGTATCCCGTCGCGGCGAGATGCTGCGGCAGTCGACTCGAAGCGACGGGCAGGAGATCGTCCTGCCGACCGGGCGAACTTGGGGTCACCTCGAAAGTCGACGAATCATAGAAGAACTTGGTACGGCGCGCATTCCGAGTCGTTGTGCAGCGCATTCGACGGCGAAGGGTGTCGCTGAGGGAATGCGGGACGTCCGTGGCGACCCGGCGGAGAGCCCGTCGCCGCCTTCCCCTATTCGCGATCGGACCGCAGGATGGAGAACACCAGCCACACCCCGATGCAGCTGGCCAGGAGAAAGCCGACGACACCGAACAGCGGCAGGCCGAACAGCTCGGGCCCGCCGCGCACGGTCATGACGATGGAGGAGCCGACGATCAGCGCCGCGGTGACGACGCCGAGTGTGAGACGGTTGGCGCTGCGATCGATCTGATGGCCGAAGTGGTCGAGGCGCTTCAGGTCGAACTCGATGCGCATGCGGCCGCGCCGCGCGTCCCGGATGAGCTTCGTGAGATCGCCCGGAATGCCGCCGAGCATCCCGAGCACATCGGACACGCCGTGGCGCATCCGCTTGCCGACGGCGCCCGGCTCGTAGCGCGAGAGGATGACCCGCTTCACGAAGGGCCTCAGATAGTCCACGAGGTGGAACTCCGGATCGAGCCGCCGCCCGAGCCCTTCCAGCGAAATGAGCGCCTTGAAGAGCAGTGCCAGATCGGGCGGGAGGACGATCGCGTGATCGCGCATCACCGTGGTGATGTCGCCCAGCAGCCGGCCGATGTGGATGTCCTTGAGCGCGAGGTGATCGTAGTCACCCACCAGATCGCCCAGATCCTGCGCCAGCCGCCCCTCGTCGACCTCGGCATCGCCCGTCCAGTCGAGCAGCACCGCCATCATCCCGTGTTCGTCCCGGCGCGAGAGCGCGGCGAGCAGGTCGACGATCTGATTGCGGCGGTGATCCGAGAGCCGGCCCACCATGCCGAAGTCGAGCATCGCGATCCGGTTGCCCGGCAGGTACATGACATTGCCGGGATGCGGATCGGCATGGAAGAACCCGTCCACGAGAATCATCTTCAGTACGGCACCGGCGCCACGGTCCGCGAGCGTCTTGCGGTCCAGGCCCGCGCGCTCGATGAGTTCGAGTTCGTTGCCGGGCACGCCCTCCACGAAGTCCTGCACGTTCATGCGCGCCGAAGTGTGCTGCCAGTGAATCCTCGGAATCACGACGTTCGGATCGTCGGCGAAGCTCCGCGCGAAGCGATCCTGGTTGCGCGCTTCCATGGCGAGATCCAGCTCCCGCGCGATGGAACGGCCGAACTGGGCCACCATCTCCACGGGCTGGAACCGCTGCAGCTCCGGCAGTTCGCGTGCTGCCACCCCGGCCAGGACGGACAGGATGCGAAGGTCGGCTTCGATGCGCGGTCGGATGCCGGGACGGCGGACCTTGAGCACCACCTGCGTGCCATCCTCGAGCCGGGCGCGGTAGACCTGCGCGATCGACGCACTCGCCAGCGGGTGGGGTTCGAAGTCGGCGAAGACTTCCTGGGGTGGTCTGCCGAGCGCCAGGGTCATCTGCGCGACCATCGCTTCGACGGGCTCCGGCGCCACGGCATGCTGCAGGCGCTCGAACTCTGCGATCCACTCCTCGGGGAAGAGGTCCACGCGGGTGCTGAGCACCTGACCTAGCTTGACGAATGTGGGGCCCATGGCCTCGAGTGCCATGCGAATGCGCACCGGCAGTTCGAGATGCGCGAGCGAGTCGTCCTTGCCTGCACTCAGCAGTTCGCCCGCACGCTCGAGGAACGTGCCGACGCCGGCGCGGCGGATGACATCGCCGAACCCGTGACGCATGAGGATGACGACGAGTTCGCGAAGCCTCGGCAGATCCTGGAACGCGTGGAGCGATTCGAGCATGGGGTCGTCCCGGAGAGGAGAGAGATTGCCTGTGCGACAGGCCGTCCGCCGGGATTGTAGGCAAGCTCCCGGCGGCCCGCGCGACCGCGATGCGGATCGACCGGGCCGCCGGGCAGGTCAGGGACGCTCAGGCATTGCCGAGCATCTTGTCCTTCGCGATGAAGTACTGGCGGGCGTGAGCCACGATCTGCCCGTCGGTGGGATGGTCCGCACTCTCCACGCCGAGGATGCGATCCACCATGTCGTGGTGATGCTTGTGCACATACTTCACGAGCTCGAGCTTCGCATTGCCGGGACCGACAACCAGGATCTCCTGCGCGCCACCGAGCAGCCGGACGATCTCGCCGAAGTAGTGAGCGTCCTCGGCACGATGGCCCGAGCCGACGGAACCGCGTTTGTGGTGCAGGTGCGGATGCTTGTCGGACGCGTGGGCAGTGAACTTCTCGACGTCCTCCTGATTGAAATGCATGACATGCGCTTCGGTGTGATCGAGCCAGACGACGGCGTGGAAATGTGACATGGGCTGCTGCTTCCGTGAAAGTGAAAACGTGGTGGGAACTGCTTCATCGGTCCTTGGGTTCGTCCTTGCGTGCCAGGGCCTCCGACAGCCCGGCCAGGAACCCGCTGGTGGCCTGTGCGAGGCGATCGGACAACGTGCGTGCCGCATCGAGGCCGGCCTGCGTCGCCTCGGCCGTCGTGGTCGAGAGCTTCTGCGAAAACTCGGTGAAGGTCTGGCCGACGATCTTCCCGGTGTCGGTCCCCGCGCGTGCCGCGTGCTCGGCGATCTCCTGCATCTCGGCCTTCACCTTCGACCCTGCGCTGGAGGCCACACTCGACAGGGTCGAAACGAAATCGGTCTCCATCTTCTTCATGGCCTCGAGCGCGGCCTTTACCTCGGTGTCGTTGATCTCGCGACCCTTCGCCGCGAGTTCCTCCATGGCCAGACGGGTGGCGTGGGCCGACTTGCCGAAGGCGTCGTCCATTCCGCGGAACGCCGACTGGAGCGTCTGCCTGACGTCCTCGCCCCGCTTCTCCGCCCCGACAGCCACGCCTTCGCCAAGCTGCTGCATGACTTCTCGCAGGGAGGCCAGATCGAACTTGCGATCGCGGATCGCCTGGAGCGTAAGCTCCCGCATGCGTTCCCGGATGTCTCCGTCGCCCGCCATGGACTTTTCGGCGGCACCCTTCAGGTCTTCGGTGTTCATCTCCCGTCCCTCCTGAGGTTTCGAGATGGTTTCATTATCGGCCCCCTGCCCGTCGTCGATTTGACCTGAGTCAATCCGGCCATCACGACGCAGCCAAGGCGTCGGGCCGCGAGTAGACTTGAAACGGATTTCGATGCACCCCGCGGTCCCGGCACCTCATGGGGACCATCCTTCGAGCAACGCCAACCCTGTCGGGAGAACCGCAATGACCCGTTCCACGCTGAATCCGCAACCCGTTGAATGGTGCGGCGAGAACCCCGGCATGTACCTGAAGGACACCGCGGACGGCCCCTACGTCGCGCTGGTGAGCTTCTTCCGTGTCGTGCTGTCGCCGCACGGTCGCGGTCACGCGGCGTTCATCCTCCTGGACCCGGACGGCAAGGGTACGCACCCGGACCGGCCGAATCTGTGCGCTACGGACAACGAGCCGCTTGCCGCCTATCTGCGTGACGGGTTCGCCCGCCACTTCCTCGCGTTCCGCGGGACCAAGGGCCTGGACCACACGAAGATGATCCCGGGCTGGGACTTCGTGGCCGGCGGCGACGGGACGTCGCAGCATGTGGAGTGGTTCCGCTGCGCGCTGGGCCAGGTGCAGCTGGTGTGGAAGGGCTGGGGGGACCGCTACGGCGTCGAACTCACCGAAGGCAAGGCCGTGACCGGACGCCACGACATGTTCTCGACCTTCATCGACGTGCGCGAGGTGGAGGGCCACATCAACGGCAAGCCCATCCCCGGCCGCCCCTTCCCGCGATCCTTCGCGGGCAAGACGGATTCGAGCACGGCGTTCCTCGCCTTCGCGGAGACCTGGTTCGCGAATCCGTAAGGCTCGCGGGACCTCCGTCAATCAACTGCCGCAGGGGCTTCAGCCGCACGGCCCCTTTGCGAATCCGCCTGAAACGCGGTGCAAGGTGTGGGTCGTGAAGATGTTCCACCACCCGAGATCCTGATTCGTGCCGACGGTGTACGTACGGCCCCACATGACGTAGGCGCGCCCCCCGGACACATGGTCGACATTGGTCCCGAACCAAGGGTCGCAGGGGCGCGGCTCCGGGGGCGTCCGGAACGGGAGGTCGATCTGTATCTCGTTGCCCGCCGCGTCGCGGTGGCGCAGCGCAGCCCGATAGCTGCGACCGGCTTCCAGACCAGAAAATGCAACGCTGCGGGCGTTGCCGGCAACGCGCTTGTCCGCCACGGGACCGGCATCTCCCGCCAGGGCCACACTCATGACACCATCGACAGCGGGCCAGGCGATGGCAACGCCATTCGAGGTCACATCGATCACTGCCGGCGCCGCCGTCGGCAAGGATGACGACGCAGCAGTCGCGGCGCCGGACGACAGCCGATCGACCATCGCGCGGATCGCCGCGATCTGCGGCGCGCGTTTCGTCGCGTACGCCTCGCCCGTATAGCCCCACCAGTCCCAGCAGCCATACGGATTCCAGGGCATGCCCCAGGTGGCGCGGGCCTGCGGGTACAGCACGATCAGGCGGTTGGTGTCCGCCCATCGGTTGTAGCCGGCATGGCGGACGAAGGCCTCGCCCACAGCCTCGACGGATTGATTGCAGCCGTGCAACGCCACGTGCACACGGCATCGGACGCCGCCAGCGCACTCTGCGGGTACGTAGGCGTAGCCCGAGTCGGCAAGAGCGAGACTCCTCAGCCCGCCCGGAGCGAACTCGCCCTGGTCGAAGGGGAACAGACGCCCCGAGGGCGCGGGGGCCGGCGCACGCAGACGGCCGAGCAGGAACTGCAGCAGGCTGCCCGCGGCGTCGTAGTCGCAGTCCGTGATGAACTGCCCCCCGGTGACCGCACAGGCGGCGCCGGCGGTCTCGGTGATCATGGCGTGCCCTGCAGGGAGGTCGTACCGCAGGAAGCGCTCGGACTCCGGCGCCAGCAGCCGGTAGAAGTCCCTCAGCCGCTCCGCGGCGCTGCGCCTCACCACGCCATCGTTGTAGCCCGAGAACATCCACACCCTTGCCGCACCGAGCCCGGCGATCGGGTCGATGTCACCGTGATCCGCGGCCCGGCGTGCCGCCTCGACGAGAGGAGCGATATCGGGCGCGCCCTTCATGCACTCGCCGACGGCCCGCGTCGCGCTGCCCTCCGCGCAGTACCAGGGCCCGCCCGCGACGACGCCTGCCCCTCGCACCACTTTCGAATGCGCCAGATGGAACTGCACGGCCATGTACGCGCCCGAGGAAAGACCGGACACGGTGGTCTGCGCCAGATCGGCCCCGAGGGGCGGCAGGCGTTCGGCGCCCTCGGCGAACCCGGCGGCGAAGAGCAGGACGGTGAGCAGGCACTTGCGGATCATGACGGCATCGTACGCCCATCGGGCCGCGGCCCGGATGCTTGCGCCGTCTGCGGTTCACGGCGAGACTTGCCGCCATCCCCAGCCCGGAGGTCCCATGCGTCTGCCGCCCCTCGTCGCCCTCGCCGCGCTCATCCTCGCCTCCGCCGCCCAGGCGCAACAGGGCGCCCGCCTTTCGGGTGCCTATGACTGCCAGTCCCCCGAGGGCCCGGCCGTTCTGGATTTCGTGAGCACGCGCACGCTTACCTACGGCGGCGTGCAGATGGCGTATCGAATTCTCGGGACGGCGATCCAGGTGATCCAGGACGGCCTGCCCGTCAACTACGCATTCGTGCAGAAGGGCGACCGACTGGACATCACGACCCCGGAGGGTGATGCCATCGCCTGTGTGAAGGCCGGTGGGGCCCAGCCGCAGGCCAGGGCACCGTCCGGCGGCGCCGCCAACGCCCTGTTGAGGGGGCTGCTGTGCTCGTATTCGGGGTCCAGCGGCGGCGGGAGCAGTTACTCGTCGACACGGAAGGCCTACTTCGACGGGAACGGGCGCTTCGCCACCGGTTCGGAATCGAGCTTCAGCGCGCAGTATCGGGATTCCGGCGGAAACAGCACGGGCTCGGCGGGCGCCTATGGCGCAGGCGACGGTCCGGGCGGGACTTACCAGGTGACGGGCGCGCAGGTCGGCGCGCCCATCCGAATCCGCTGGGACGACGGCAGCGACGATCTGGCACATGTCCACTTCGTGACCGGCGGCCGCATCACGGAAATCAAGTACGGCTCGGCGGTGTTCGCGATGGGCGTCTGCGAGTAGGGAAGGACCGCACAACCTGCGCGGATCCTCCCTGCACGCGGTCAGAACTTCCCGAGATGCTTGCCGCTGTCCACCTGCATGAGCTCGCCCGTGACGACACGCGCGCCTTCGATCAGCCACACCACGGCATCGGCGACATCGTCGGCGGACGCCGTGGTCGCGAGCGGCACGGTGTCCTCGTAGCCTTTCTTGAATTTGGCGTACTCCTCGGGATTGAACCGCGCCGTATGCCAGCGCGTCTCGATGAGTCCGGGACAGACGGCATTCACGCGGATCTGCGGTGCCAGCGCGCGGGCAAGCGACAGCGTCATCGCATTCAGCGCCCCCTTCGAGGCGACATAGGCGACGGATGACCCGAGCCCCATGATGCCGGCGATGGACGAGACGTTGACCACGGCCCCGGCCCCCGCGGCCTTCATTGCCGGCACACACGCCCGGATCATCTGGTAGGCGCCGATCACGTTGACCGAATAGAGATCCTGGAAGTCCTCGGCGTCGAGCGCCTCGAGCTTTGCCGCATGGGCGAAGCGCGTGATGCCCGCACTGTTCACCAGAGCATCGATCCTTCCCCATTTCTCCTGGGCGGCTGCAGCCATGGCGCGGCATGCCGCGTCATCGGCCACGGAGCCCATGAACGTGATGGCCTCTCCGCCGGCCTCCCGGCAGGCTGCTGCCGTTGCCTCCGCATCGTCGGCGCTGCGGCTGTAGTTGACCACCAGATTCCAGCCGCGTGCTGCGAGCTGCCGTGCGCAGGCCGCACCGGTCCCCGTGCCGCCTCCCGTGACGATGCACACCTTTCCCTGCTTGCTCATGTCCGTCCCCTCTCCTGGCATCTGTGCATGTCTGGTGACATGCGGGAAATCACAACCGGAAAAACCGCCGTGCGGTGTCTGCCGTTTCGAGCGCCACGTCTTCCGCCGCGCGCCCGGTGGCCTCGGCAATCGTCTCGACCACATAAGGCAGGAAGCACGGCTCGTTGCGCCGGTGCTTCGGCATCGGCCGGATGGTTCTCGGCAGCAGATAGGGCGCATCGGTTTCCACCATCAGCCGGTCCCGCGGGATCGCTCCCACGAATTCGCGCAGGTGCGTGCCGCGCCGCTCGTCGCAGATCCAGCCGGTGATGCCGATGTAGAGCCCCATGTCGAGATAGCGGAACAGCGACTCCCGGGTGCCCGTGAAGCAATGGATCACGCCATCGGCCATCCTGTCCCGGTAGTCCCTGAGCATCGCGACCATGTCTTCGGCGGCGTCGCGCTCGTGCAGGAACACGGGCAGCGGCATGCGGGTGGCGAGTTCCAGCTGCGCCTCGAACGCGGTCCGCTGCGCCTCACGCGGCGAATAGTCCCGGTTATAGTCGAGACCGCATTCCCCCAGTGAGCGCACCGCCGGCGACTGCGCGAGTTCCTCCAGAATGCGAAGCGCCGCGTCGTCGAATCCTTCCGAGTCATGCGGATGCACGCCGACGGTCGCGTACAAGGCCGGCGCGCGCCCTTCGGCCACCGCAATGGCGGCGCGACTGCCCTCGACGCTGGTGCCGGTCACGACCATCGTGTCGACACCCGCGGCGTGCGCGCGAGCCTTCACTTCCTCCACGTCGTGCCGGAAGCTCTCGTGCGAGAGGTTGGCACCGATATCGACGAGACCCTTCATCCCTGGCGCCCCAGCACTTCCGGGTTGAGCAGGCGAGTGGGACTGCCGTCGAGGAAGGCCACCACGTTCTCCACGGATTCCGAGAAGAACTGCGAGTACACCTCTCGCACGCCGTAGCCCTGATGCGGCGTGAGCACCGCCCCCGGCAGCGTTCGCAGCGGATGGTCGGCGGGCAGCGGCTCGCGGTCGAAGACGTCCAGCCCCGCCACGATGCGCTCCTCGCGCAGGGCGTCGATCAGGGCGGCTTCGTCGACGAGAGGGCCGCGCGATGTGTTGACGAGAATCGCGCCGGGCTTCATCAGTGCGAGTTCCCGCTCGCCCAGGATGCCGCGGGTGCGCTCCGAGAGCACGACGTGCAGACTCACGGCATCCGAACGCGCCAGCAGTTCGTCTCGCTCGACGCGCGTCGCGCCGGCCGCCGCCGCGGCTTCGCCAGTCATGTTCTGGCTCCACGCGAGCACCTCCATCCCGAGCGCCTGCCCATAGCGCGCCATGCGCGAGCCGATCTTGCCCAGGCCGATCACGCCGAGCGTCCGGCCTTCGAGGATCACGCCGGCCGGCACGCCCTGCTGAAACCGGCCGTCGCGCATCGACGCATCCGCCACCGGAATCGCGCGGGCAGCTGCGAGCAGAAGGCCCAGTGCGAGCTCCGCCGTCGCGCTCACCGCCCGCTCGCCGCCGGTGCGACTGACGACGATCCCACGCGCCGTGCAGGCGGCGGCATCCAGCGTCCAGGAGCGGGCGCCGGTGAGCGCGATCATCTTCAGGCGCGGCAGGCGGTCGATCAGCGTCGCGGGAAATGCCGTGCGCTCCCGCATCGCGAGCACGATGTCGAAAGGGGCGAGCGCCAGCGCGGCATCGTCCTCGCTCTCGAATGCGCCGTCGAAGAAGACGATGTCCGTCCGCCCCTCGAGCGGCGTCCACGACACGATCTCGCGGGCCACGCCCTGCCAGTCATCGAGCACGGCCAGGCGAATCACGCGCCGTCTCCCGCGACGTCGATCACGATCTTCCCGAACTGGGCACCGCTCTCCAGTTGACGGAACGCATCGGCCGACTGGGCCAGCGGGTACACGCGGTCGATGACGGGCTTGAGCCCGTGCGCAGCGATGGCGCGGTTCATCGCTTCGAAGCGAGTTCGCGATCCCACGGCAATGCCCTGGACGCGGATCATCGGCCCGATGAGCGAGCGGATCGGCACCTGTGCCTCCCGACCGGCCACGAACCCCACCACGCCGACGAATCCGCCGAACGCCGTGCAGGCGAGCGACTTCGCGAGACTCGCTCCGGCCGTCTCCACGACGATGTCGACACCTCGCCCGCCGGTCGCGGCCTTGACCGCGACGTCCCAGTCGGGGTTGGTGCGGTAGTTGATTCCCACGTCAGCGCCGAGCGCCCTGGCACGCGCGAGTTTCTCGTCGCTGGAGGAGATCACGATCACCGTGGCCCCCGCCAGCCTCGCGAACTGCAGCGCGAAGATCGCGACCCCGCCGGTTCCCTGCACGAGCACCGTGTCGCCGGGCTTCACGTCACCTTCCTGCAGCGTGGACCATGCCGTGAGCGCCGCGATGGGCAACGTGGCAGCCTCCCGGTCGGACAGCTGGGGCGGCGTGGCAACGGCGTCCTCCGCGGGGACGGCCACATACTCCTGCAGCACGCCGGACAGCGGCGCCCCGAGCGTGCGACGGGTGCGCTGCTCGGGCGTAGGCTTGCCGTCGTGCCAGCCCTGCGTGTAGAGCGGAATGACCCGATCGCCGGTTCGAAAGCGGGTGACTTCGTCCCCCACCGCGACCACGACACCCGCGGCGTCGGACGCGGGCACGTAAGGCATCGGCAACGTCGGCAGATAGCCTTGCGCGAGAATGGCGAGGTCGCGGTAGTTGAGACTTGCCGCCTCGATCTTCACGAGAATCTCGCCGCGACGCACGGCCGGAACCGGGCGCTGCACGAGCGACAGGGAGTCGATGGAGAATTCGCGGGCTTCGACGGCACGCATGGTGGCTGGCTGATTCATTGGCTGGGGGTTCGCTTCGACGAAAGGTTGCGGTTTGCGGGCGGCGCGCTCCGCCGGGTACGTAGGCAGCGGCCCGGACGACGGTGTAACCTCGCGGCCGGCATTCGTTCACGACTCATCGGGGGAGCTCGCTCATGGAGTACGTTCGACTCGGCAATACTGGCATGAAAGTCTCGCGCCTGTGCCTGGGGTGCATGACCTACGGTCGCCCGGACATGGGCCGGCATCCGTGGACACTCGACGAGGCGGCGAGCCGTCCGTTCATCCAGCGCGCGCTGGAACTGGGGATCAACTTCTTCGATACGGCCAACTCGTACTCCGACGGCAGCAGCGAGGAGATCGTGGGGCGTGCCCTGCGGGACTTCGCCCGGCGCGACGAGATCGTTCTGGCGACCAAGGTGTTCTTTCCCGTCCGCAAGGGGCGGAACAATCGCGGGCTCTCGCGCAAGGCGCTGTTCGATGACATCGACGACAGCCTGCGCCGCCTTGGCACCGACTACGTGGATCTGTACCAGATCCATCGCTGGGACCCCGAGACGCCGATCGAGGAAACGCTCGAAGCCCTGCACGACATCGTGAAGGCCGGCAAGGCACGCTACATCGGCGCGTCTTCCATGTACGCGTGGCAGTTCGCCAAGGCCATCTACACCTCGCGCGCCCACGGCTGGACCCAGTTCGTCACCATGCAGAACTACTACAACCTCCTCTATCGCGAGGAGGAGCGGGAGATGCTCAAGTTCTGCGCGGACCAGGGCATCGGTGTCATTCCCTGGAGCCCGCAGGCCCGCGGCCGGCTCACGCGCGACTGGAACGAGCAGACCGAACGCGACCGCACCGACGATCTGATGGGCACACTCTACGGCGCCACGCTGGATGCCGACCGTAAGGTGGTCGAAGCCGTCGCCGCGCTCGCCGCCGCCCGTGGTGTGCCACGCGCCCAGATCGCGCTGGCCTGGGTGCTGCACAAGTCCGTCGTGACGGCGCCCATCGTCGGCGCCTCGAAGATGAGCCATCTCGACGACGCGGTCGCCGCGCTGTCCGTCAAGCTGACGCCAGAAGAGATCGCAGCCCTCGAGGCCCCCTATGTGCCGCACCCGGTGCTGGGCTTCAGCTGACAGGAGAAGACCACAATGACCTCGAACACCCAGACCGGCTCGGACGCGCGGATCACCATGCCAGGCTTCCGGCTCGACGGCCGGGTGGCGCTCGTCACGGGCGCCAGCGCCGGGCTCGGCGCCGCGATCGGTTCGGCCATGGCGCAGGCCGGTGCCGAAGTGATTCTCCTGGCCCGCGGGGCCGAAGCCCTCGACCAGGTGGTGGCGGACATCACCGCGGCGGGCGGCAAGGCGCGCTCGATCGTTTGCGATGTCACCGACAGTGCAGCCCTGCGCCGTCATGTTGCGGCACTGCCGAGGCTCGACATCCTCGTCAACAACACCGGCACCAACTTCCCCGAGCCCATCGCCGAGGTGAGCGACGAGCATCTCGGCACGATGATCGACCTCAACATCCGGGCCATTGTCGTCGCGGCGCAGGCAGCCGTCGGCAAGATCCGCGAGCGCGCAGACCGCCAGCGTGGAGACTCGGTGATCATCAACATGTCGTCGCAGATGGGTCATGTGGGCTCGCCCAACCGCACGATCTACTGCATGAGCAAGCACGCCGTCGAAGGCTTCACCAAGGCGCTGGCGGTGGAGCTCGCGCCGGAAGGCATCCGCGTGGTGAGCATCGCGCCGACATTCGTGGACACGCCGCTCGTGCGCCGAGTGGTCAACACGCCGGAGAAGCAGCAGTTCGTGATGAGCCGCATCCCGATGGGTCAGCTCGCGAAGCTCGAGGACGTGGCTGCCGCGGCGGTGTATCTGGCTTCACCGTCCGCGGCCATGGTGACCGGCACATCGCTGCTCGTCGACGGCGGCTGGACGACGCAGTGACGCGGGGAAGGGCGTCGGCAAAGACTACTTCCGCACGCCCATCCGCCGTTCCTTCGCCCGGACCAGCGCGCACACCACATCGTTGAACGGCGTGGGAACGCCCAGCTGCATCCCGACGCGCGGAATGGCGCCGTTGATGGCATCGATCTCGGACATGCGTCCGGCCATGTGATCCAGCAGCATCGACGGCCGGGCATTGGGGATCTTCTCGCCGAACTCGCGGATGTAGCGGACGGGGTCCTCGATGTCGAGATGCACGCCCTTCGCGCGGGCGACCCGGTAGGCTTCCACGCCGCAGCCCGAGGCCACCTTCCAGGTATCGGGATCGGCCATCACTTCGCCGATGGTGCGCTCCGTCACCGCGCAGGTTCCCGAGAAGGTCACGTTGCAGATGAGCTTCTCCCAGACCAGCTGATCGATGTCGTCGAAGCACTTCACGCGGAACCCGCCGGAGCGCCAGACCTCGGCGACCTGCTCGAGGCGCGGCGTGATCGGCCCGGACAGCTCTCCGAGACGTACCAGTTCCCAGCCGTTGTGATGCGCATGGCCCGGCCCGCGCATGGACGCGCCGAACCCGCCCACCACGCCCACCATGACCTTCTCGCGCCCGAGCACGGCCGCAGCCGTGTCCGGCCCGCCGAGTCCGTTCTGGATGGAGAGGACCATGGTCTGCGGCCCGACGATGGCCCGCGCCGCCTCGGCCGCCGGTTCCACGTGCATCGCCTTCGTGGCGATGATCACGAGGTCGCAGACGCCGGCATCCGCGGCCTTCGTCGACGCCCCCATGGATACGGTGTGATCGCCCGATGCGCCTTCGAGACGCAGCCCGTTCTTGCGGATGGCTCCGACGTGTTCCTTCCAGGTGTCGATGGCCCAGACTTCGTGACCCGCATTGCCCAGCAGGGCCGCGTAGACACAGCCCATCGCGCCACAGCCGACGATGGCAATCTTCATGATTCTCTCCTCCGGAATTCGCCCCGGCGACGATGGTGCCGGGGCGTCTGTGTGCATCAGGACGGCAGGATGACGCCCTTGCCTTCGGACTGCGTATCGAAGAGCTGGTAGGCCTCGACGGCCTGCTCGAGCTTCCAGCGGTGTGTGAAGAGCTGGTCGACGGCGACGCCGCGATCCGCCACGTAGCGCGCGCATTCGGCCTGACCCACCGTGGAGAACGTCCACGACGCGATGATCGTCACCTGCCGGCGCAGCATGTCGTTGCTGACATCGAGCGTGACCGTATCCCCTTCGCCGACGAAGCACGCCTTGCCCCAGGTGCGCACGCAGCGGACAGCCTGCACACGCGCCTGCGGGGAGGACGACGCATCGAGGGAAAGGTGGGCGCCTCGCCCATGGGTGAGATCCCGGATGGCCTGCACGACATCCGGCGTTTCCTTCGGATTGATGAGGTACTGCGCACCCATGGCCTTGGCCTTCGCGAGGCGGGTGGGCGACGTGTCGAGCGCGATGACCTGCGCCCCCATGTGCACGGCGAGTTGCGTGGCCGAAAGGCCGACGGGCCCCTGACCGAAGATCGCGATGGTGTGATCGCCCTGCAGCCCCAGGCGCTGCAGCGCGCCCCAGGCGGTCCCCGTGCCGCACGAAATCGCCGCACCGGTCTCGAAGGACAATTCATCCGGCAGCTGCACGAGCGTGCGCGCCGGGCACTTCATGTAGCGCGCATGCCCGCCGTTGCCGGTAATGCCATAGACCTCGGCCACGCCGTCCACGCACAACTGCATCCAGCCGGTCGAGCAGTGCGGACACACGCCGCAGCCCCGGTAGTGGTGCTGCATGGCACGCATGCCTACCCAGGCCTGGTTCGGTGCAACACCGGGACCCACGGCGACCACGACGCCGCAAGGCTCATGGCCGCCGATGACGGGACCCGCCGCCGTCTTGAAGCCCAGCGACGCCGGGCCGCCGATGGCGCGATAGAACTTCAGGTCGCTGCCGCACATGCCCGACGCCTTGATCTCCAGCACCACCTCGCCCGGTCCCGGCGTGGGATCGGGAAACTCATGAAACTCGATCTTGCGGTCACCCGCGAATACGACACCCTTCATGACTCTCTCCCTTCGGTTCTCGTTGTCCTGCCGTTCGCTGCGATCAGCGCAGGACGAACGGGTTGCCGGTGGCCGCGCCGGTGTTGATCCACACGCTCTTGGTCTGCAGGTACTCGCGGATCGCGTCCATGCCGTTCTCCCGGCCCAGACCGGAATCCTTGTAGCCGCCGAACGGGGACATGTAGCTCACGGCGCGATAGGTGTTGATCCACACCGTCCCCGCCTGGATGCGCTCCGACATGCGGATCGCGCGACCGATGTCGCTGGTCCACACGCCCGACCCCAGTCCGAAGCGGATGTCGTTGGCGATCTGGACCGCCTCGTCCTCGTCGCGGAAGCGGATGACGGACAGCACGGGCCCGAAGACCTCTTCCTGCGCGATGCGCATCTTGTTGTTCACCCCGCTGAACACCGTAGGCTCCACGAACCAGCCACGTCCGCACTCGGCACGGGTCGCGGCACCGCCCCCGAGTCGCAGCTCGGCGCCTTCCTGCTTGGCGATGTCGATGTAGCCGAGCACCTTCTCGTACTGCGGGCGGGTGGTGATGGGTCCGACCTGCGTGTCACTGCTCATCGGGTCGCCCATCTTCGCGGTCCTGGCCAGGGCGAGCAGGCGCTCGAGAAACTCGTCGTGGATGCTGTCCTGCAGGAGCAGCCGGGAGCCCGCGATGCAGGTCTGCCCCGTCGCGGCGAAGATGCCGGACACCGCACCGTTCACGGCATCCTCGAGCTTGGCATCGGCGAAGACGATGTTGGGCGACTTCCCGCCCAGTTCGAGAGTGACGCGCTTGAAGCTCTTCGCGGCCTGCTCGTTGATCGCACGCCCCGTGGCATCGGAACCGGTGAAGGCGATCTTCGATACGAGCGGGTGGCCGACAAGCGTCGACCCCACGTCCTTGCCGAAACCCGTGACCACGTTGACCACGCCGGGCGGGAAGCCGGCTTCCTCGATGAGCTTCACGAACTCCAGCGAGGACGCGGACGTGAACTCCGAGGGCTTCAGCACGACGGTGCAGCCGGCCGCGAGGGCGGGCGCGAGTTTCCAGGCGGCGAGCAGCAGCGGCGAGTTCCACGCCGTGATCGCGACGCAGACACCGACGGGCTCGTGACGCGTGAAGTTGAAGTAGCCCTTCTTGTCGAGCGGAATGACGGCGCCCTGGATCTTGTCCGCCAGACCGCCGAAGTAGTAGTACCACTGGGGCACATAGTTGAGCTGCCCCTGCATCTCGGCAATGAGCTTGCCGTTGTCCTGCACTTCCACTTCCGCGAGGCGCCTCGCGTCACGCG
>CAZEDA010000007.1:0-31852 GCA_964510915.1 uncultured Rhodocyclaceae bacterium
AGTCGACGCTGATGAAGATCATCGCGGGCGAGGTCGCGCCGGACGACGGCGAGGTCCGCCGGCTCGGAGGCGGCGGGCTCGCGGCGGTCGCGCAGGAGCCCGATCTGTCGCCCGAGATGACCGTCTTCGAAGCCGTTGCGGAAGGTCTGGGCGGCGTCCGTGAGGCCATCGTGCAGTACCACGAACTGGCGTCCCGGGCGGCCACCGACGACAGTCTGGATGCGCTGTCCGAGATCCAGGCGCGCCTGGAGGCCGGGGACGGCTGGCGCCTCAAGGCGCGGGTCGAAGCGGTGATCTCCCGATTGCAGTTGTCGCCGGACGCCCGGACCGCCACGCTCTCCGGCGGGCAGCGAAAGCGCGTTGCGCTCGCGCGGGCGCTCGTGTCCGACCCCGATGTGCTCCTGCTGGACGAGCCCACCAACCACCTGGACATCGAATCCATCGAGTGGCTCGAAGGCGCCATCCTCGAATTCGGCGGGGCAGTCATCCTCGTCACCCACGACCGGCGCTTCCTCGACCGCGTGGCCACACGCATCGTCGAGCTGGACCGCGGCATCCTCCGCGTCTTCGACTGCAAGTACCGCGAGTACCGCAACCGCAAGCAGCAGCAGCTGGAGCAGGAGGCGATCGAGAACGCCAAGTTCGACAAGCTGCTGGCCCAGGAGGAAGTCTGGATCCGCAAGGGCATCGAAGCGCGGCGCACGCGCAACGAAGGCCGGGTGCGGCGCCTGGAAGGCCTGCGGGTCGAGCGGGCGCAACGCCGGGAGAGACTCGGCAACGTGACGTTCGCGGTGGAGCAGGGCGAGCGCTCGGGGGCGCTGGTGGCGGAGTTCGAGCACGTGTCCAAGGCCTTCGGGCCGCTCGCGATCGTGAGCGACTTCAGCGGGCGGATCATGCGGGGCGACCGCATCGGTCTGGTGGGCCCCAACGGCGTCGGCAAGAGCACGTTCATCAAGCTGCTGCTGGGCGAACTGCCGCCGGACTCGGGGCGCATCCGCCTCGGCACAAAGCTCAATCCCGCGTACTACGACCAGTTCCGGGAACAGCTCGATCCCGATGCCACGGTGGCGGAAGTCATCAGCCCCGGGTCCGAATGGATCGAGATCGGCGGCGTCCGCAAGCACGTGATGAGCTATCTGGGCGAGTTCCTGTTCGCGCCGCAGCGGGCCCGGTCGCCCGTGTCGTCGTTGAGCGGGGGAGAGCGCAACCGGCTGCTGCTCGCCCGGCTCTTCGCCCGTCCGGCCAACCTCCTGGTGCTGGACGAGCCCACCAACGACCTCGACATCGAAACGCTCGAACTGCTGGAGTCCCTCGTGGGCGAGTACGCCGGCACCGTGATCCTCGTGAGCCACGACCGGGAGTTCCTCGACAACACGGTCACGCAGGTGATCGCCTTCGAGGGCAACGCGCGTCTGGCGGAGTACGCGGGCGGCTACGACGACTGGCTGCGCCAGCGGCCGGTCGCGGAGTCCCCGGAGGCCCGGTCCGACAAGCCCAAGGGCGAGCGGTCGCAGCGGCCTCGTGCGCCCAAGGCGGGGCTCAGCTTCAAGGACAAGAAGGAACTCGAGGCCCTGCCCGCACGGATCGAGCAGATGGAACGTGAGGTCGCCGAACTCGGCGCACTCCTGGGCGATGGCGAGATCTACCGGACCGATCCGGAGCGGGTGAGGGTCGCCCGCCAGCGCTACGAGGCGCTGGAGACGCAGGTGGCGGAAGCCTACGCCCGCTGGGAGGCGCTGGAGGCCCAGTCGACCTGAGCGTCCTGCGGTATCGGCCGGTGATTTCCCCGGTTCCGCCCGTGTGCCGATGCGCTATCCTGAGCGCATAACAAGATGAGCGCCCCGAAGGTCGGGTGACGCCTGCCCGGGAACGCATCGCAAGGCGGGAGGGGAAGATGTCGGAAGGATCGGGTTCCGTGGTGGAAGACGCGCCGCCTCTGCCCAAGGTCAAGGTGGCGGCACCGGGGGCGCCGTGGCGCTGGGTGTCGCGAGGCCTGGCCGATCTCAAGGGGGCTCCCGGCCCCAGTCTGTTCTACGGCGGGGTGTTCGCCATCATGGGCGCCGCGCTGGACAACTTCATCCATGTCGCCGCCCTCGAGCTCGCGCTCGTCACCGGATTCCTGCTGGTGGCGCCGTTCCTGGCGATGGGGCTGTACGACATCAGCCGGCATCGGCAGCAGGGGCGGGAAGTCGTGTTCTCCCACACCCTGGTCGCCTGGCAGGGCAACGCGCCCGCCATCGGCTTCTACGCGCTCATTCTCGCCCTGCTGCTGGCCGTGTGGATCCGCGTGTCGGTCGTGGTGGTGGCGCTGTTCTTCACGAGCGAACTGCCGACGGAAGGCAATCTGTTCGCCCAGCTGGCTTCCTCGCCGGAGGGCTGGGTCTTCATGGCGTCCTACGCCGCGGCCGGGGTCGGGTTCGCTCTGTTCGTGTTCGCGACCAGCGTGGTGTCGCTGCCGCTGCTGCTCGACTGGCACGGGATGGACACCCTCACCGCCATGATCACCAGCGTGAACGTCCTGCGCCAGAATTTCGGGGCCATGGTGGTCTGGGCGCTGATGATCGTCCTGCTGATCGGGGTCGGGTTCTTCAGCTGGTACCTGGGGCTCATCATTACCGCGCCGATCGTCGGCCACGCCTCCTGGCATGCCTACAAGGACTGCGTTTCCCGCTGAACGCCCTCCGGGGTGCCGGCCGGCATGGGGCTTTCTCCGAACTGCGCGCTCCGGTAACATGGCGAGTCAATGAGTTATCCCTTCCCCCACCGCCTTTGCGGGCCGGCCCATCGCATGTCCTCATGCGCCAGCCCCAGGCGCTCCTGTAAGAGCTGAGACCCCCCACACATGCAGTTCAAGGACCTCGGGCTCGCCCCGGAAATACTCCGAGCCATCGAAGAGCAGGGCTACACCGAGCCCACCCCGATTCAGGCGAAAGCGATCCCCCTGGTGCTGCTGGGCAAGGATCTGATGGGTGCCGCGCAGACCGGCACCGGCAAGACCGCGGGTTTCACCCTGCCGCTCCTCCAGCGGATGCGCGCCCACGCCAACACCAGCATGTCCCCGGCGCGCCACCCCGTGCGGGCACTCATCCTGACCCCGACGCGTGAACTCGCCGCGCAGGTCTGGGAAAGCGTCCGCAACTACAGCAAGTACCTTCCCCTGCGCAGCACGGTCGTCTTCGGCGGTGTCGACATCGACCCCCAGATCCGCGATCTGCGCGCCGGCGTCGAGATTCTCGTGGCCACGCCCGGGCGCCTGCTGGACCACGTCCAGCAGAAGACCGTCAACCTGAGCGTGGTGGAGTTCCTGGTGCTGGATGAAGCCGATCGGATGCTCGACATGGGCTTCATGCCCGACATCCGGCGCATCCTGGCGCTGCTGCCGGCCAAGCGGCAGAGCCTGCTGTTCTCGGCCACCTTCTCGGACGAGATCCGCCGGCTGGCCGACACGCTCCTGAAGGACCCCGTTTCCATCGAGGTGGCGAGGCGCAATTCCGTCACCGAGACCGTCTCGCATTCCGTCTACCGTGTGGCGGAGCCCGCCAAGCGCGAACTGCTCGCGCGGCTGGTCGTGGAGCGAGACCTCAAGCAGGTGCTCGTCTTCGTACGCACCCGCTTCGGAGCCAACCGTCTGGCGCACCAGCTCGTGCGGGACGGCATCCATTCCACGGCCATCCATTCCAACCGCACCCAGGCGGAACGGATGGAAGCCCTGCAGGACTTCAAGGATGGCAAGGTGCGGGTCCTCGTCGCCACGGACATCGCGGCGCGCGGTCTCGACATCGAGCATCTGCCCACGGTCATCAACTTCGAACTGCCGCACACCCCCGAGGACTACGTTCACCGCATCGGCCGGACCGGCCGGGCAGGGCAGAGCGGCGAAGCCATCTCGCTGGTGAGCCGCGGTGAGCAGGAACTCCTGGACCGCATCGAGAAACTCCTCAAGGTCGAGATTCCCGAGAAGACTCTTGCCGGCTTCGACGCCAACGAGGCCGCCAGCCGTCACGAACGGCAGGAGCGTTCCGAACGCTCCGAGCGACCGGAACGCGGTGACCGCGGCGAGCGAGCCGAGCGCCCGCCGCGCCGCTCGGACAGCCCGCGGCCCGAAGGCAGCCGTCCTCCGCCCAGGAGCAGCGGCCCGTCGTCCTCTCCGCGCAAGGCGCCGGAAGATCCGTTCTTCGGCAAACCCTACGAGCCCGGCAAGGCAGCGGAACCCGCTCCAGCCGTGGCAGCGCCCGCGCCGATCCGCGGGCGGCCGGCCCGCCCGGTGGCGGCGCTCCTGGCCCGCAAGTCCACATCCAACGATGGTCGTGGTTGACCGTTCGCCCTGCTGAGCCGTACGGCCCGGATGCAGGTACCGATTCCCGAAAAGCTGCTCGCCATCGTGGCGGGCGAGGGCGAGGCTGCGGACCTCGCCGAGGCCGCTTTGCTGGTGGCCACCACGGCCTATCCCGATCTCGATGTCGCGCACCATCTCGGCAAGGTCCGAGACCTGGCCGGCATGCTCTCCGGCCGGCTCGCGCCCGAAGCCACGGTCCAGCAGAAGCTCACCGCCATCAACGATCTGCTCTACGGCGAGCTCAAGTACACGCCTGACGCCGCCAACTACTACGACCCGCGCAACAGCTTCCTCAACGACGTGCTCGACCGCGCGCGCGGCATCCCCATCACGATGTCCGTGCTCTACATCCAGCTGGGTCGCGCGCTCGGCCTCGAACTCGACGGCGTGTCGTTTCCCGGGCACTTCCTGGTTCGCTGCGAAGTGGACGGCGGGTTGGTCGTGATCGACGCCTACAACCACGGGACATCGCTCTCGCTGGACGACCTGCGTGACCGTCTGCAGCAGTCGCAGGGGGCCGAAGTCCGCGCGGACAGCGTTCTGTCGCTGCTCGCGCCGGCGCATCCGCACGACATCGTGGTCCGGATGCTTCGCAATCTGAAGGGCATCTACCTCGACCAGCGCAAGCATGCCGAAGCCCTCACCGTGATCGAATGGCTCGTGCACCTCGAGCCGGAGTCCGCGCCCGAAGTGCGAGATCGCGGGCTCGTCTTCGAGGAACTGGAATGCTTCCGCGCCGCGCTGACCGACTACGAAACCTACCTCAGGCGGGTGCCTGACGCCGACGACGGCGAGACCATCCGATCGCGCGTGCTCGACATGCGCCGTGCGGCTTCGCGCCTGAACTGATGAACGCCGCGGCCACGGGCTGGCGTTCGCCGTACGTCCTGCTGTCTCTGGCGAGCCTTCTGTGGGCGGGCAACATGGTCGTGGGGCGCGGCATGCGCGGCGACATTCCGCCTGTGGCCATGGCCTTCTGGCGCTGGACCATCGCCTTCCTCATCATCCTGCCGTTCACCGCCCGCACGCTGTGGGAGCGTCGCGCGCAGATCGCCGGTTCGTGGCCCGTGCTGACGCTGCTGGGGTTCGTGGGCATCTGCTGCTTCAACACCATGTGCTACATCGGCCTCACGATGACGACGGCGACGAACGCCTCGCTGTTCAATTCCGTCGTGCCCGTGTTCATTCCGCCGATCGCCTGGGTGCTGCTTCGGGAGCGCACGCGTGTCGTGCAGATGCTCGGCATCGCCTGCTCGCTCCTGGGGGTGATCGTCATTGTGGCCGCCGGTGATCTCGGCACGCTTGCCACGCTGTCGTTCAACCGCGGGGATGTCTGGCTGCTGTTCGCGATGGTGTTGTGGGCGCTGTACACGGTGCTGCTGCGTTACCGGCCCGAAGGCTTCGGCATGCTGCCTTTCCTTGCCGTGATCCTGCTCTTCGGCTGGCCCATGCTTGCGGTGTGGTACGGGATCGAGCGTGCCGACGGGCACGGCATCGATCTCAATGCGAGAACGCTCGCCGCCATCACGTACTTCGGGATCTTTCCGTCGATCATCGCGTTCGTCTGCTACAACCGTGGCGTGGCGGCGGTGGGGCCCACGCGCGCGGGGATCTTCGTGCATCTGGTGCCGGTCTTCGGCATCCTGCTGTCCACCGTCTTTCTCGGGGAGCCGCCTCGCATGTTCCACTTCGTCGGGATGGTCCTCATCTTCGCGGGGATCGTCGGGGCGACCCGGCCGGCAGCGCGCTGATGGCCGACTCGCAATCGCTCCTCGAAGCCTTCGGCAACCGCGTCGGCAAGCGCTATCGCCATCTGGCGAAATGGGCGCGCAAGATCGACACGGACTGCTACCGCGTCTACGACCGGGACATCCCCGAACTGCCCTTCGCACTCGACGTCTACGGCCCGCGTCTGCTGCTGCAGCAATACGTGCGCAAGGGCGAACTGGTCGCACCCGACTGGCTGGGGCAGATCGCGGAGGTCGCGGCCATTGCCACCGGTGTGGAACTCGAGGCCGTCGTGGCCCGGCGCCGCGAAAAGGTGGACCGCCGCAACGAGCAGCACCAGAAGGCCGGCCGTGCCGCGCAGTGGTTTCCGGTGCGGGAACACGGACTGCAGTTCCTCGTGGACCTGGAGACCTACCTCGACACCGGACTCTTCCTCGACCACCGGCCGTTGCGCCAGCACATCCGGTCGGTGTCGAACGGGCTGAGATTCCTGAATCTGTTCTGCTACACCGGCAGCTTCACTGTCTGCGCGGCAGCGGGCGGAGCGGCCTCCACCACGAGCGTCGACCTCTCCAATACCTACCTCGACTGGGCGCGCCGCAATCTGGCGACGAACGGGCTGGAAGGGGCGCGGCACTCGCTGATCCGTGCGGACGTCCTGGCGTGGCTCGGGCAGGCGCGTCGCATGGGGCAGAAGTACGACATGATCTTTCTGGATCCGCCGGCCTATTCGAGCTCGAAGCGGATGACCGGCGTGTTCGACGTCCAGCGGGACCACGCCGAGCTCATCGGCCACACGATGGAACTGCTGTCGAGCGGAGGGGAGTTGTACTTCTCGTGCAATCTTCGCGGCTTCAAGCTGGCGCCGGAGACCATCGGCACCTTCGCCGTGGAAGACATCAGCGACGCGAGCATCCCGGAAGACTTCCGCAACCGCTCGATTCACCGCTGCTGGCGGATTCGCGCGCCGGGCGGCTGAGCCGCCCGGACCGGCCTATTGCTTCGGTGCAGCCGGCGGCGGAGCGGGATTGTCCGCCGACCCTTCGCCCGGATCGTCCAGCTCTTCAGCGTCGGCCTTCGAATCCCGCGGCGGGTTGCCGTCGTAGATGAGGTTGAGGCGCCGCTGCAGATACGCATCCCTCAGGAACGAGTAGCGGTCCACGGCGGCCTGTTCGAACACGCGCTCGGTCGAGAGGAGGGTGGCGCGCTGGTCCACCAGGCGCAGACCCGCAGCCACGTTACGCGGAGCGACCTCGGGGTAGTACCAGAGGGGATCCGGGTAAGTGTCCACGAGCCGGCCCACGCCGTCGCGGAAAGTGCTGGGACCCAGCAGCGGGAGCATCAGGTACGGACCCGGCCCCACCCCCCAGTAGCCCAGCGTCTGGCCGAAATCCTCGTTGCCGCGCGTGATGCCGCGCATGCCGGCGACGTCCACCAGGCCGAGACCGCCGAACACCGTGTTGGCCACCACGCGCAGTCCGTCGCGGGAGGCGGCGGTGAACTTGAGCTGAAGAAGGTCGTTGGCCAGGGTGACCACGTCACCGAGGTTGTTGAAGAAGTTGCGGACGCCCTTCTGGACGACGTTGGGGATGATCTTCTCGTAGGCCTGCGCGACCGGCTTGGCCACGTACTTGTCCGCCTTCTCGTTGAACGTGTAGACGGCCCGGTTGACCGGTTCGAGGGGGTCTCCCGGCGTGCGGAGACCGGTCGACGCACAACCGGTCGTCAGAAGCGAGAGGCCCAGCAGGGCGGATGGCAGTTTGGGCAAACGCAAGGAAGCTACGAAAAACGCCTTTGTCATGACGGCCCGAGTATAACAAGGGGGTGTTTGCAAACACCTGTCCGTTGGATCACGATTACGGCCTTTTCCTGTCGGAGTTTAGAGACACCCGGCGGGCAATTTTCCTCAGGGGGAATCACATTGGATCTCGGAATTCGCGGCCGCAAGGCCATCGTCTGTGCCGGAAGCAAGGGTCTCGGCAAGGGCTGCGCCATGGCGCTCGCCCGGGAAGGGGTCGAGGTGACCATCATCGCCCGGGGGCTGGAAGCCCTGGAGAAGACCGCGGCGGAGATTCGCGCGGCCACCGGCTCCACGGTCAACGTGGTCTCGGCCGACATCACCAAGCCCGAGGGGCGCGCGGCCGCCCTGGCGGCCTGCCCGGCGCCTGACATCCTCATCAACAATGCCGGCGGACCGCCCCCGGGGGACTTCCGGAACTGGGACCGGGACATCTGGATGGCGGCGATCGACGCCAACATGCTGACGCCCATCGAACTCATCAAGGCCACCGTCGACGGCATGATGAGCCGCAAGTTCGGTCGGATCGTCAACATCACCTCCAGTGCCGTGAAGGCCCCGATCGACATCCTCGGGCTGTCGAACGGCGCGCGCTCGGGCCTTACCGGCTTTGTCGCCGGGATTGCCCGCAAGACGGTTGAGCACAACGTCACCATCAACAACATCCTTCCCGGCCTGTTCGGCACGGACACCATGTTCTCGCGCGTCGAGGCGATGGCGAAGGCGAACAACGTCAGCTTCGAAGATGCCAAGGCGACGCGCCTCAAGACCATCCCGGCCGGCCGCTTCGGCACGCCGGACGAGTTCGGTGCGCTGTGCGCCTTCGTCTGCAGCGCTCACGCGTCCTACCTCACCGGACAGAACTACCTGATCGACGGCGGCGCCTACCCTGGCACGTTCTGATCGACCGATACGCAAGGAGAGAGTGATGAATGCGCCGATGGTTCAACAGAAACTCGAACTGAAGGATCCGTCCCTGCTGCGCTTCCAGTGCTACGTGGACGGCCAGTGGTGCGACGCCGATTCCAAGGCGACCATTCCGGTGGTGAATCCGGCCAACGGCGCCATGCTCGGGACGATCCCGCGCATGGGCACCGACGAGACCCGTCGGGCCATCGAGGCCGCCAATGCCGCCTGGCCGGCGTGGCGCAAGAAGACCGGCAAGGAGCGCGCGGCGGTTCTGCGCAAGTGGTTCGAACTGATGATGGCGAACCAGGAAGATCTCGCCCGCATCATGACGGCCGAGCAGGGCAAGCCCCTCCCGGAAGCGAGCGGCGAGATCGCCTACGCGGCCTCGTTCCTCGAGTGGTTCGCCGAGGAAGGCAAGCGCATCTACGGTGACGTGATGCCCCACCCGCAGGGCGACAAGCGCATCGTCGTGCTGAAGCAGCCCGTGGGGGTGTGCGCGGCGATCACGCCGTGGAACTTCCCGGCCGCCATGATCACCCGCAAGGCTGGTCCGGCCCTCGCGGCCGGCTGCGTGATGGTTCTCAAGCCGGCCACGCAGACGCCTTACTCTGCCCTCGCGCTGGCTGTGCTGGCCGAGCGTGCCGGCGTGCCCAAGGGAGTGTTCAGCGTCGTCACGGGCAGTTCCGCCCAGATCGGTGCAGAGATGACCGGCAGCCCGCTGGTGCGCAAGCTCACGTTTACCGGGTCCACCGAAGTCGGTCGCACCCTGATGGCCCAGTGCGCCACCACCATCAAGAAGCTCTCGCTCGAACTGGGCGGCAACGCGCCGTTCATCGTGTTCGACGACGCCGATCTGGATGCTGCGGTCGAGGGCGCGATGGCGTCGAAGTACCGCAACGCCGGCCAGACCTGCGTGTGCGCCAATCGGCTCTATGTGCAGGACGGTGTCTACGACGCCTTCATCACGAAGCTCGCCGAGAAGGTGAAGAGCGCGCTGGTGGTCGGTGACGGCGCCGCGGGTGGCGTCACCACGGGCCCGCTGATCGACGATGCCGCCGTGGCGAAGGTCGAGGAGCACGTGGCTGATGCGCTCGCGCAGGGCGGCCGCGTGATCGTCGGCGGCAAGCGGCATTCGCTCGGCGGGCTGTTCTACGAACCCACCGTGATTGCCGACGTGAAGCCGAGCATGAAGGTCGCGCGGGAGGAAACCTTCGGCCCGGTCGCACCGGTGTTCCGCTTCAAGACCGAGGAGGAAGTCGTGGCCATGGCCAACGACACCGAGTTCGGGCTGGCGTCCTACTTCTACGCGCGTGACATCGGCAGGGTGTGGCGCGTGGCGGAAGCCATCGAGTCCGGCATGGTGGGCATCAACGTGGGCATCCTCTCCAACGAGGTGGGGCCGTTCGGCGGCGTGAAGCAGTCGGGCCTCGGCCGCGAAGGGTCCAAGTACGGCATCGAGGATTACCTCCAGACCAAGTATCTCTGCCTCGGCGGGATCTGACGGCGGGGAGGTGGCGGGCGCCGCAGTCCCGGGTGGCGCGGCGCCTGCACCCACAAGACAGGCGGTGAAGCGGGGAGAGGGGATGGATCTCGGATTGAAGGGGTTGAAGGTGCTGGTCACGGCCGGCGCCGGTGGCATCGGCCTGGAAGTGGTCGATGCGTTCGTGCGGGAAGGCGCGCAGGTCTACGCCTGCGACGTGGATGAGGCCGCACTGGCGGCGCTGGCGAAATCTCACCCGCAGGTTCTCGCGACGCGATGTGACGTGACGGATCGTCCCGGTGTGGCGCGGATGTTCCAGGACATGGCGCAAAGGCTGGGCGGGCTCGACTGTCTGGTGAACAACGCGGGCATCGCCGGGCCCACAGGCCCGGTGCACGAGATCGCGCCCGAAGACTGGGACCGCTGCCTCGACGTGTGCATCACCGGGCAGTTCAACTGCACGAGACTCGCGGTGGAACATCTGAAGCGATCGGCCAACGCGTCGATCGTCAATCTCTCGTCGGCCGCCGGCAAGTTCGGGTTTCCGAACCGCTCGGCGTACGCGGCTGCGAAGTGGGGCGTCGTCGGCTTCACCAAGACCATCGCCATCGAGCTGGGGCAGTACGGCGTGCGCTGCAACGCGATTCTGCCGGGCGTGGTGGAAGGCGCACGCATCCGCAGCGTGATCGAAGCGAAGGCGCGCATTGCCAACAAGTCGCCCGAGGAAGTCCAGACCGCCTGGCTGTCGCTGGCGTCCATCAAGGAACTGATCCAGCCGGAGCAGCTGGCCGACCTGATCGTCTTTCTCGCGTCATCGCGCGGCAGAACGATCTCGGGACAGGCGCTCAGCGTGGACGGTAATCTCCAGGCCCTGGTCTGACCCGGCCCCCCGACACACCAGGAAGCGCACCATGACCTATCCCGGCCCCGTCGTGAGCAGCGAGTGGCTCGCCGCGCATCTGCACGACGCGAACGTCCGCGTCGTCGATGCGACCGTTCACCTGCCCGACACCGGACGCAATGCGAAGGAGGAGTACGTCGCGGAGCACATTCCCGGCGCGGCATTCTTCGATCTCGAGCGAATCGCCGACCCGGACAATCCGCTCCCGCGCAAGCTGCCGCCTGTCGAGCATTTCGCGCGGGAAGTCGGTGCACTCGGCATCGACAACCGGACGCACGTGGTGGCCTACGACACGCCCGGGCTCTACAGCGCCGCGCGCGTGTGGTGGCTGTTCCGGCACTACGGCTACGACAACGTGTCGATCCTCGACGGCGGGTTCAAGAACTGGAAGGCGGAAGGGCGGGCGGTCGAGGCCGGATCCAGGTCCTATCCGGCGGCGGTGTTCACCCCGGGGGAATCGCGCGATCTCTTCGCGTCCTGGCGCGATGTTCTCGCGGCATCACAGAACGCGCAGCCGCAGATTCTCGATGCGCGCACGCCGGGCCGTTTCGCCGGAACGGAAGTCGACCGCTACCCCGGGGCCCGGCCGGGACACATTCCGGGAAGCCGCAATCTCTACTGGGCGGATCTTCTCGACGCCAAGACTCGCAAGCTGCTGCCCGCGGCCGAGATCGCCGACCGATTTGCGAAGGTGGGAGTGAAATCCGGCGAGCCGGTGGTGATCTCCTGCGGCTCGGGTCTGACGGCGTGCATCCTGGCGCTCGGTCTGCACCTTACGGGGCGCAACGACTGGAAGGTCTACGACGGCTCGTGGGACGAATGGGGCCGGCGCCAGGAACTGCCGGTGGAACTCGGACCTTCGCCCGCCTGATCTTCGAGACGCTGCGCGTAGCGGATCAGCGGGAAAGCAGTCGCAGGTTCTCCACGAAGCTCCGCGCGTTGGCCGCGACACTCGCGGCGTTGGCACCGGTCCGATAGAGCGCCGAGCCGAGTCCGAAGCCGTCCGCGCCGGCGGCCCACCACGGCCCCATGTTCGTGGGCGAGATCGACCCCACCGGGAGAATCGGCACGTCCTTCGGCAGCACCGCTCGCATCGACTTGAGCGCGGTTGGCGGCACTCCCTCGGCAGGAAAGAGCTTCAGCGCATCGGCACCTGCGCCGAGCGCCGCGAAGGCTTCGGTCGGCGTGGCAAACCCCGGTACGGCGAGCAGTCCAGCTTCCTTGGCGGCACGGATCACGGCCGTATCGCCGTGCGGCATCACGATCAGCTGGCCGCCGGCGTCCGCCACCTGAGTGACCTGCGCCGGCGTCAGCACGGTGCCCGCGCCAATCAGCAGGGAGTCGCCGAAGCGCCCCGTCAGCAGGGCGATGCTCGCCAGCGGATCGGGCGAGTTCAGCGGGACTTCGATGATGCGAAACCCGGCGTCCGCGAGGGCCACCGCGATGTCCACGACCTCGGCAGGCCGCACGCCGCGCAGGATGGCGACGAGCGGGTACGGTGCCAGCCAGTCGGCGAAGCGCTTCGGCGCATTACTCATGGAAGGCTCCTGCGAGTGGCGAGACGGTGAAGACCCGCGACCACGGCATCGGGATCCAGCCGTCGCGATGGCAGGCCGAGTGCGTTGCAGGCGAGGGCGTAGCGATCGGACAGCGCGGAGGAGCCGAGCAGGTGCACGAGCGAGTCCGGCGCTTCGGCGTGGAGTTCGTGACCGATCAGCACGCCGGAGAGGTAGTCGCCCGAGGCGGACTGCGTCAGCGCGTCGGCCAGATACTGCGACCGCACCTCGAACAGGTGGTGCAGCAGGCCGGAACCTTCCCGCGAGCGCATGACGCCCGAGCGGAAGGCGTCTTCGTCGAATGCCGCGTCGGGGTCGATGGTGCGCGCGAGAATGCTCTGCGTGCGAAGAAGCGCGAACACTTCGCCGGTCATGTGCGTCCGAAACGCCGTGATGCGGCCTTCCTGCACCATCGCCCACTTGCTGTGCGTGCCGGGCAGGCACACGCGGTGATCGCCTGCGCCCAGCGTTTCGAGCGCGCCGAGAATCTGTGTCTCCTCGCCGCGCATCACATCGTGAAAGCCGTCTGCCGTGCGATGCATGACGCCCGGTGCGATCCGTACGTCGGCCTGACCGTCGAAGTCGACGGTGATCATCGCCTTCGCGATTTCGTCTGCACCCGCAGGCGTGGAAGCGTAGGGCGCCTCCTGCCAGCCCTGGCGGCTACCGATCATGCCGCTCATCACGACCGACGATTCACCGGTGCCGAGCCAGTCACCGATCTGCGCAAGCAACGTCGCGCCGAAGGCGCCGTCCCGCACGGTCAGGATGCCGGCCGCGGCTTCCCGGCGTTCCAGCACCTTCCCGGCGGCGTCCAGGCGATAGGCCCGGAACGAACTCGTGCCCCAGTCGACGGCGATCATCGGGGAGTCAGATCCGGCCGAACTCTTCGAGCAGCTGCTCGAACGTGCGGCCCTGCTTGATGCGCTGGCGCGTGGCTTCCTCGCGTTCCGCCTGCTCCTTCGCCGCTGCGAGCACCGGCACGAGATCGGCCTTCGGGACGACCGTGATGCCGATCTCGTCGGCGATGATCATGTCGCCGGGCGAGACCACGATGCCGCCGCATTGCACGGGCTCGTTGAGGAACACGTCGTCCTTGCGGCCGGAGAACATCGTGTGGGTGCCGCGCGCCGTGACGGCACGGGAGAACACGACGAAGCCGAGGTCGCGCAGTTCGTCGGTGTCGCGGCAGGCGCCGTCGATGATGGCGCCCTGGACGCCGCAGTTCTGGAACAGGCTGCCCATCAGACCGCCGAAGACGGAGGTCTCGGTCTCGCCGCCGGCATCGACCACGACCACGTCACCGGGCTTGGCGACGTGCAGGGCGGCGAGCGGGTCCTGCAGGTCGCCGGGCGAAAGGCGCACGGTCAGCGCGGGACCGACGGCCTTCGCGCGGAAGATGGGCTTGATGCCGGTGTGCATGACGCCGCCGCGCTTCTGGACGTCGGCGAAGACGCAGGAGGCGCTGTAGCACTTGGCGACGGTACGGTACTGCTCGACGAGCTGGGGATCGGGACGTTCGAAATCTCGCAGGGCCATGGCGGTCTCCGGAAGAAAGCGTGCATTAGACCGCCTGCCTGCGCCGTTGAAAAGCCCGGGGATTCCTCAGTCGGCGAGGAAGGCCTCCACGACGCCGATCTGATCGTCGCTCATGAACGCCGGCGCGTGGCCGATGCCTGCGAACTCCGCGAGGCGTGTGCCGGCGGGGCCGCGGGTGACCATCTGCGCCGCGGTCTCGGCGGAGAGGAGGTCCGAGTCGGTACCGCGGACGACAAGGGTCTTGCAGCGGAGCAGTCCCCAGACGGCCCAGAGGTCCACGTCGTTCACGCCGCCGCGGAAGGGCTCGGCGATGCCGGGGTCGTAACCGAGGGCGAGCCGGCCGTCATCCGATCGTCGCGAGCCGTGAACCGCCATCGCCTGCCACTGCGCATCGGTGAGCGGGCCGAAGGGCGCGTGCACCCGGCGAAGATAGGCCTCCACCTGAGCGAGGTCGTCGAAGCGGGGGTCCTGCCCGACGTAGGAGGCGATCCGCTCCAGGGCTGCCTTCGGGAGAAAGGGGCCCACATCGTTGATGACGAAACGCCCGATGGGGGCGGACGGTGTGGCCGCGAGCAGCATGCCGATGAGGCCACCCATCGAAGTGCCCACCCAGTCGACGGTATCCGCGCCGGAGCGTGCGATGAGCGTCGCCATGTCGGCGAGGTAGCGCGGATAGCCGTACTCCCCCTTGTCGGCGAGCCAGTCACTGCCGCCGCGTCCCACGACGTCCGGACAGAGCACGCGAAAGCGCCCGGCAAGGCGTTGCGCCAGGTCGTCGAAATCGTGAGCGTTGCGGGTGAGACCGTGGACGCACACGACGACGCGCGGATTGTCGGGTGCGCCCCATTCGAGGTAGCGCATGCGATGAAAGCCCCGCGGACCCAGGCAGGAAACGGTGCGACTGACGGGAGTGGGCTGGGGGCTCATCACGCGACGGACTCAGTTGAGGTTGGCGATGTAGTGGGACAGCGCCTCGATGTCTTCCTCGGGAATCGACCGGATGTAGGAGTTCATGTCCGGATAGTTGGTGCGCTCCTTCGTCTTGAACGCGAGGAGCTGTCGCTGGATGTAGGCCTGATGCTGGCCTGCAACGCGCGGGACTTCGTTCTGCCCGGAGAAGCCGCCGAGATGGCACATGGGGCACAGCGCATCGTCGGCGACCTTCTTGCCGCGGACGACCTTCTCCGCATCGGCCTTGAAGCCGTTGGGCTTCTGCTTCTGGGCGGCGAAGTAGTTGGCGAGATCCCACATGTCCTGCTTGCTGAGGTTCGCGGCCATGGGCTGCATGATGGGATTCTTGCGGCGGCCTTCCTTGTAGTCCTTCAGCTGAAGGTACAGGTAGCGCGCGGTCTGCCCGGCGAGGATGGGGAAGTCGCCGGTGGCGGAGTTGCCGTCTTCGCCGTGACATGCGCCGCACGGGGCGGCCTTGGCCTTGCCGTCTTCCGGGGCCGCGGTGGCGGCGAGCGGGACGAGCGCGATCGCGGTGAGAAGGGTCGTGAGGATCGAACGGATGGACATCGGATGGCTTCCTTCTGATGCGAGAAAGGCCGCCCGAAGGCGGCCTTTCGTCAGACCTGGGAACGGTCAGTCAGGTTCTCAGGGCAGTGCGAACACGAACACGCTGTTGCCGCGCTTGAAGTCCAGCTGCGTGTTCCCACCCGCGGCAACGGCGATGTACTGCTTGCCGTTGACGGTGTAGGAGACGGGCGGGGCATTGACGCCGGCGCCGCAGTTGAACGACCAGAGCTTCTTGCCGGTACGGGCATCGTAGCCGTTGAACATGCCGTTGCCTTCACCGGTGAACACCAGGTTGCCGGCCGTGGCGAGCACACCGCCCATCAGAGGCTGGTCGGTGTCGGCCTTCCAGGCCACCTTGCCGGTGTCCAGGTTGACGGCGGACAGGCGGCCCCACTGCTTCTCGTTGGGGATCACCTTGAACGCGCCGCCCAGCCACAGCTTGCCGCCCGGATAGTCGGACGCTTCCACGTGGTAGGTCATCGGCTGGTGCAGGTTGGCCGCGTAGCTCATGCGGAGCTTCGGGTTGACCGCGAGCGGGTTCCACTCCACGCCGCCGTTGGCGCCGGGCAGCATGCGCTTGCCGTCGGCCGTGGGCAGGACCCACATGTTCTCCTGCGGGATCATCGCCTCGGAGAAGCGGATGAGCTCGAGAGTCTTGGGGTCGTGCACGTACACGTGGCCCGTCTTGCCGCCGTGGATCACGACCTTCTGCATCTTGCCGTCCTTGCCCTTGGCTTCGGTGATGACGGGCGGCGAGACGGCGTCGAGGTCCCACACGTCGTGCGCGATGTACTGGAAGTGCGCCTTGTACGCGCCGGAATCCAGATCGACCGCGACGATGGAGTCGGTGTAGAGGTTGTCGCCAGGGCGGATGTCGCCGTACAGGTCGGGGGACGGGTTGCCGACGACGAAGTAGACGGTGCGCGTGGCAACGTCGACCGCGGGCGTCATCCACACGCCGCCGCCGAGGGTCTCGAAGAAGCCGCCGCCGTTCTTCGCGAGCGCTTCCTTCTCGGCCGCGATGTTGCGGAGCATGTCACGGCCCGTGGCATCGTGGGTGGCCCACACGCCTTCGTGACCCTTCTCGGGAATGGTGTTGAACGTCCAGAGCAGGTTGCCGGTCTTGGCGTCGAAGGCCTTCACGAAGCCGCGGATGCCGTACTCGCCGCCGTTGGTGCCGATCAGCACCTTGCCGTCGACCACGGTCGGGGCCATCGTCTCGCTGTAGCCCTTTTCGGGATCGGCGATTTCCGTCTCCCACACCAGCTTGCCGGTCTTGGCGTCGAGCGCCACCAGCTTGGCGTCCAGCGTGCCCATGAAGAGCAGATCGCCATAGGCCGCCACACCGCGGTTGTTCGGGCCGCAGCAGTAGGTGGTGATGGGTCCCATCTTGTGCTTGTAGTGCCAGAACTCCTGACCCGTGACCGCATCGATCGCGTACACGTGGTTGTAGGAGGTCGTCAGGAACATCACGCCGTTGACGACGAGGGGCGCGGTTTCCATCGACTCGAGCACCGCGGTCTGGAACACGAAGGCGGGCTTCAGCTTGCCGACGTTGCCGGTGTTGATCTGATCGGCCGGGTAGTAGCGAGTCTGCGCGTAGTTGCCGTTGGGGTGCAGCCAGTGCTTCTTGTCGGCCGGGGAGGCGTTCAGCATGTCCTGGCTGACGGGGACCAGGCTGCTCGACATGGGGCGACCGGTGGTCGTGGACTGGCCTTGGATTTCGTCGGCGAACACCGAGGTGGTGGCACCGGCCACGAGCATTACGGACAACGCAATCTGCTTCAGCGGGTTGTGTTTCATCGTTCCTCCTTGCTTTGGGATGTAGTCGCGCGCAGAACACCGAAAAGCCTCCCGGGGGCCGAACCCAGGGAAACTTTCTTACTCCTCCTCGAGACTTATTCTCCGCGGTGGCCCGGACTATAGATGACCCGTCACCGGCATACAATCCCGGCTCCTACGATCTCTTCTTATGAAATCATGAACATATGCGTTCGCGTGCATGTCCTGTCGGTGCTCGCCTTCCTGATGGTCGCGGCAGGCCCCGCGTACGCCCAGAACATGGGGGCACCGGACTTCGACGCTTCCGCTTACAACCTCAACGCGCAGCTGCTGGCCGTTTCCAAACGGGGCGATGCCGAGCGGGCGGCGGCCCTGATCGGGCGGGGCGCTGCGGTGAACGCCCGCAACCGCAACGGCGAAACCCCGCTCATGCTGTTCGCGAAGAAGGGGAATTTCGAACTCGTGAAGCTGCTGATCGAGCGTGGTGCCGATGTCGGCCTTGCCGCGCTCGACAAGACGACGCCACTGATGGCAGCGGCATTCGAGGGACACACCGAGATCGTCCGCGCGCTCCTCGCGGCAGGCGCGTCTCCGGCGGTCGAAGATCGGCTCGGCAAGACGGCGATGGTCTACGCTGCGGGCGCCGGGCGGACTCAGGTGGTGCAACTGCTGCTCGATCACGGAGTGGACGCGCAGTCCCGCTATCGGCACGACCTGACGGCGCTCATGTGGGCGGCGGGGGCCGGAAGCCTGGATACCGTGCGGCTCCTGCTCGAGCGCGGCGCGGATCCGGCTGCCAGGGATGATCGCGGCATGACCGCCGGGGACATCGCCCGCAAGGCGAACCACAACGCTGTGGCGGCGCTGCTGGAGAGCGGGCAGGCTAAGTGAAGCTGTGGCGTGCGGCGAGCAGCAGGATCGCGGCGCCGCAGCCGAGACTCAGAGTCCCGAAATGAACCCACATCCAGCGTTGCAGGTGTGACACCAGATCCCCGGGTGGCCGGGCGCTGAGAAGAAACGGGCGGTCGCCCCCGGGCGCGCGCATGACGTGAAGCGCGCTCTGGCTGGCGCGCTCGCGATGGGACTTCAGTACGCTCGCGCGAGCGGCGGCCCGTGCGGCTTCCCATTCCCTGATATCCACCTCGCCGTCGCCGTTGGCGTCGAAACGCGCGATCAGTGTCGGGCGGTCCTTCTTCCATTGTGCAAGCAGCGCGGCCGTCTCGTCGGCAACCATCGCAGCGCCATCGGACGGATGGATCGAGGAGAAGGCTCCGAGCGCGTAGAGCGGATCGCCCTCGGCGATCCACCACTCGGTATACCGGTACGGGGAACTGACCCATCGTTTGCGATGGGCTGGCAGCACCCAGGCGCCGTCGGCGTCGACCACGCACTCGCCGGTGGCGTCCTTCAGCAGGAACGTGTCGTCGCTGGTGCCGCCGTCGATGCGGCGATAGCCGTCCTTCGTCTTCTCTTCCACCGTGAAGCGGAACCAGACGCAGCGGGAACCCGTGAGCTTGCCGGCGAGAAAGCGTCCGTCGTGGGAGCGGGCGGTGCCGAACAGTTCGACGAAACCCTGCGGCGCGGATGCCACCCGGGACGTCGGCGTGTCGGCGACCGCCCGGTGACGACGATAGGCGTAGGTCCAGGCGAAAGCACCGACGGCGAGCACGATGACTGCCGCCACGAGAAATGCCGTCGCGCCTCCGACGTGGAAGGCGGTCGCGACAGCGAATCCCTGGATGCCAAGCGCGCTCTCGTCCAGGCGCGACCGGCGCAGGCCGTCGAGACGCAGCACGTCGAGCATGGTGCGGGACGCGGTCAGGCGAAGAGCTGTTTCAGATCCACGTCGGCCTTCTCGGCCGTGGAGAATTCGAGCAACTGACGCGGCGGAAAGCTGAACATGCTCACGATCATGTTGTCCGGAACCTGCTCGCGCCGCACGTTGTAGAGATTGACGGAATCGTTGTAGAACTCGCGCCGGTCGGCGATGGCGTTTTCGAGTCCGCTCACTCTCGCGATCAGGTGCTGGAACGACTCGTTCGCCTTGAGATCGGGATAGGCCTCCGCGACCGCGAAGATGTTGCCCAGCCCGGCTCGCAGCATCGTCTCGGCCTGACCCAGAGCGGGCATGTCCTGCCGCTCGCGCGCTTCATGCACACGCGATCGCGCGGCGATGACTTTTTCGAGCGTGGCCTGCTCGAAGGCCTGGTACTGCTTGCAGGTCTCGACCAGTTTGGGCAGTTCGTCGTGGCGCTGCTTGAGCACCACGTCGATGTTGGCCCAGGCCTTGTCGACGTTGTGCTTGAGCTGCACGAGACCGTTGTAGAGCATGACGCCGTAGACCACGACGATCGCAATCAGGGCAAGAAGAACCAGCAGGAAGATGCTCATCGGAAAGCCTCCTGGCGCCGGAAGTCCTGCGGGGGTGCGACGCTCGGAAACTCCCGGCCTTCTGGACCCGCCCGATCAGATCCTGTCTTTCCGTCGGTCCCCGGGCGTCGCAGGGAGTCCGGGAAGCAGGAGGTATGCCGCGAATGTATCGTTTCGTTAGATTTCATGACTCGCTTCCCCGCATGGGCTTGGGTAGAATCGCGCACTTTGTCTGGATCGTGGAACGGTTTTTCTCATGGCGTTGATTGTCCAAAAGTACGGCGGCACGTCCGTCGGATCGGTCGAGCGCATCAAGGCGGTCGCCCGGCGCGTGGCCAAGTGGCGTCGCCACGGGCACGACGTGGTGCTGGTCGTGTCGGCCATGAGCGGTGAGACCAACCGCCTCATCGCCCTCGCGAAGGATGTGCAGGCTTCCCCCGATCCTCGGGAACTCGACGTGATCGCCTCCACGGGAGAGCAGGTGACGATCGGCCTGGCCGCCATGGCCCTGATCAGCTTGGGTGTGAAGGCGCGGTCGTACACGGGTGCCCAGGTTCGGGTCGTCACGGACAGCGCATTCACGAAGGCACGGATTCTCTCGATCGACGAAGAACGTCTGCGCGCCGACCTTGCTGCAGGCATCGTGCCCGTGGTCGCCGGTTTCCAGGGCATGGATGCGCAGGGCAACATCACCACTCTGGGCAGGGGCGGTTCCGACACTACGGGTGTGGCGCTCGCCGCAGCGCTTCGCGCGGACGAATGCCAGATCTTCACGGACGTCGACGGGGTCTACACGACAGACCCTCGCATCGAGCCCTCGGCCAGGCGCCTGAAGACGGTGACATTCGAAGAGATGCTCGAGATGGCCAGTCTCGGGTCCAAGGTCCTGCAGATCCGGTCCGTGGAGTTCGCAGGCAAGTACAAGGTCCGGCTCCGGGTGGTATCGAGCCTCACCGACCCGGAGATCCCGGTGGAGGAGGAGGCGCAGTCGGGCACACTGATCACGTTCGAGGAAGACGAGAAGATGGAACAGGCGGTCATTTCCGGTATCGCGTTCGCGCGCGACGAGGCGAAGCTCACGGTCATGGGTGTGCCCGATCGGCCCGGCATCGCGTACGCCATTCTCGGTCCGATCGGCGACGCGAACATCGATGTCGACATGATCATCCAGAACGCCAGCACCGACGGAAACACGGATTTCTCCTTCACCGTGCCGCGCGGCGACTATGCCAAGGCGACGAGCATCCTCGAATCGGTGAAGCAGCATATTGGCGCGAAGGCGATCGTGGGCGACAATCGCATCTGCAAGGTGTCGATGGTCGGTGTCGGCATGCGTTCCCATGTCGGCATTGCGAGCAAGATGTTCCGCACGCTGGCCGAGGAAGGCATCAACATCCAGATGATCTCCACGTCGGAGATCAAGATCTCGGTGGTGGTCGACGAGAAGTACATGGAGCTCGCGGTACGAGTGCTCCACAAGGCATTCGATCTGGATCAGGCTCCGGCCTGACCGGCAGCGCAGTGATCGGTGCGGCATCACGCCGGCATTGATCGCTTCGCCCTCAGGGAGTATCCTTCCGCCCCTTCGGAGACGTGACCGAGAGGCCGAAGGTGCTCCCCTGCTAAGGGAGTATGCGGGCAAAACCTGCATCGTGGGTTCGAATCCCACCGTCTCCGCCAGAGAAGAGTTAGAAGAGTTTGCTGTTTGCAGTTGCAGCGCCCGTAGCTCAGTTGGATAGAGTACCTGGCTACGAACCAGGGGGTCGTGGGTTCAAATCCTGCCGGGCGCGCCAAATAAACAAGGACTTGGGATGAGAATCCCAGGTCCTTTTTCTTTACTGCGTGACTTCTGCATGGGGTCCTCGATGCTGTCGATGCCCTGTCTCACGTGAATCCAGACCATGTCCGATCGGCTTGTCCACGTTGCCAGCAGTTCGCTCGATGCCGCACGGCGGGTGCCTTCCGCGCCCGACGGGCATCGGTTGCGTTCGCTGCATGGGCACCGCTTTGCGCTGCGCCTGCGCGCGGAACTCCCGGCGCATTGGGCGGCGTTCGCGGGCGCGGAGACCGGATCGCTGCGGGACGCGCTGCTGGCATGCACGACACCCATCGACTACTCGTGCCTGAATGATCACGTGCCGGACCCCAGTGACGAAAATCTCGCGCGCTGGTTACGCGGGACCACTTCCGTCCCGGGCATTGTCAGCGCGGCGCTCGACAGTTCACCGGACCACGGCGCCTATCTCGACACCGACGAGACACTGCACGTCTGGCGTCGGTATCGCTTCGAGTCCGCGCATCGGTTGCCCAATGTGCCGCCCGAACACAAGTGCGGCCGCATGCACGGTCACAGCTTTGCGGTGGTGCTGCACGCGCGCAGTGAGGCGGGTGAGGGCGTCGCAATGGCCGATCGGATCGACACGGGTTGGGCACCGCTGCACGCGGCGTTCGACCACGCGTGCCTCAACGACATCGCCGGTCTGGAGAATCCCACGAGCGAAATCATCGCGCGGTATGTGTGGGACCGACTATCGACGGCGCTGCCCTCTCTGACGCGGATCACGATCTTCGAGACTGCGAGCTGCGGTGCCCATTACGACGGGCGAAGCCATCGCATCTGGAAGGACTTCTCGCTCGACAGCGCCGTGCAGCTGCGCGCCGCGCCGAAGGGCGATCCCCGCGCGAGACTCCACGGCCACACCTACACGCTTCGGCTGCATGCCAGTGCGCCTCTCGACGAAGTGCGCGGATGGGCGATCGACTTCGGCGACATCAAGGAGAGCTTCACTCCGACCTTCCTGCGGCTGGATCATCGCCCGCTCCATGAGCTGGCAGGCGTCGGGGACAACGATCCCGCGAGCCTCGCGCGGTGGGTGCGGGGGCAGGTGGCCGAAACGCTGCCATGGGTCGATCGCATCGACCTGCTCGAAAGCGACGGTTGCGGGGTCCAGTTGAGCTGGCGCCCTGGCGCCGACTCTCCCGCGATGCCATGACCTACAGCGTCAAGGAGATCTTCTACACGCTGCAGGGCGAGGGCATGCAGGCTGGCCGACCTGCCGTGTTCTGCCGCTTCAGCGGCTGCAATCTGTGGTCGGGACTGGAGCGCGATCGATCCTCCGCCGTCTGCCGCTTCTGCGACACCGATTTCGTCGGAACCGACGGCTCGGGAGGCGGCAAGTTCGCGTCAGCGGGGGCCCTCGCAGACGCGGTGGCGTCGCACTGGCCGTCGCATTCGGTCGGAGGCAAGCCCTATGTCGTATGCACCGGTGGCGAGCCGCTGCTGCAACTGGACTCGCAATTGATCGACGCGTTGCACGCGAAGGGATTCGAGATCGCGGTCGAGACCAACGGCACGCAGCCGGCGCCTGAGGGGCTCGATTGGATCTGCGTGAGCCCGAAGGCAGACGCGCCGCTGGTGCTGACCTCCGGCGATGAACTGAAGCTCGTGTACCCGCAGCCCGAGGCGTTGCCGGATTTGTTCGAATCGCTATCCTTCCGGCATTTCCTGCTGCAACCGATGGACGGAGCGGAACGGGAACGCAACACCCGCCTTGCGCTCGACTACTGCCTTTCGCATCCGCGCTGGCGCCTCAGTCTGCAGACGCACAAGATCCTGCGCATCCCCTGACCGGTCGAGCCCGGCAGCCATGCCATGCGCTCGACACCGATTACTTCCTTTCGCAGCAGGGTCTTTCGTGCCTGCGTCCGGCATGTCGTGACTTCGCCTTCGGGCGTATAGTCCTCCTCACGTGAGAGATATTCCGCTCTTGCGAGCGGAGGGGTTTCCGCGATGAATGCACTCGACATGATGCTTCGGGGTGAGTTCCTGCCCCATGGGTTCTGCCTCACGTGGAGCCCGCAGTTGCTCTGGACGCTGGTGGCGTCGGATCTGATCATCGCGGCCGCGTACTACTCCATTCCGCTGGGCCTCCTGGTGATCGTGCGGCGCAGGCGGGATCTCGCGTATCACTGGATGTTCCGCCTGTTCGCGTTGTTCATCTTCGCCTGCGGCACCAGCCACGTCGTCGCCGTCGTGAACATCTGGTATCCCGCCTACTGGGCGGATGCCGGCATCAAGCTGGTGACGGCGGTTGCGTCCATCGGCACCGCGGCAATGCTGTGGCCGCTCATCCCGAAAGTGCTGGCTTTGCCGTCTCCCGCGCAGATCGAGCGGGTGAACCGCCAGCTCGCCGACGAGGTGTCGCAGCGGCGCAGTGCGCAGGACGCGTTGCATCAGGTCAATCGTCATCTCGAACAGCGCGTGGTCGAACGAACGCGGGAGCTGGAACGCTCGAATGCGGAACTCGCGCGGTCGAACGCGGAACTCGCCCAGTTCGCGTATGTGGCATCCCACGATCTCCAGGAGCCGCTGCGGATGGTGTCGGCCTACACGCAGCTCATCCAGCGACGTTACGGAAATCGCCTCGACGGGGATGCCGCAGAGTTCTTCGGGTTCGTCATCGATGGTGCCACCCGCATGCAGCGCATGATCGACGACCTGCTGGAACTGTCCAGAGTGTCGCGTCCCGCGGCGTCGACTTCCGTGGATCTCACGATGGTGATGGATCGCGTGATGGAGAACCTGCGGCTGCGCATCGCCGAGACCGGTGCCACGGTGGAGGTCGGACCGATGCCGAGCGTGAAGGGCGATGCGACGCAGATGACGCAGCTGTTTCAGAATCTCCTGTCCAATTCGCTCAAGTTTCTGGGTGACGAAGCACCGAGGATTTCGATCGACGCTGCCAACGACGGCAATGGCTCGGTACGGATTGCGGTGCGTGACAACGGCATCGGCATGAAGCCCGAGCACACGCAGCGGATCTTTCTCGCGTTCGAGCGGCTGCACGGACCCTCCGAGTTCCCCGGCTCGGGGATCGGGCTCGCGATCTGCAAACGGATCGTCGACAACCACGGCGGCAGCATCGAGGTGGAGACGGCTCCCGGCAAAGGTTCGACCTTCCATGTCTGTCTTCCTGCGGAGGCCGGACGATCATGAAAGACGATGGCGTCCTGATCCTGGTCGTGGAAGACAATCCGGGAGACCTGCGCCTGCTTCGGGAGGCGGCGCTCGTCTGCGATTCCAGGAGCCACATCGAGGGCACCCCGACGGTGGATGGGGCACTGGCCCTGCTTCGGGGCGGAGGCGATGCCGGACTTCGATGGCGACCCGATGTGATCCTGCTGGACATCAACCTGCCGCGCCGGCGCGGAACGGAACTCCTGCAGGAGCTTCGAGAAGATCCGGAACTTGCGACCATCCCCGTGGTCATCTTTTCCAGTTCCCGGGCCGAGGCCGATCTCGCCGAATGCAATCGGCTCGGGGCGCGCCGCTGCCTTCGCAAACCGTCCAGCCTCGACGGGTTCGTGGGCGTCCTCCGCACAGCGGAGTCCTATTCCGGCAAGCTCGGAGGTTGTTCGTGAAAATCGCCTGCCGAATACTCGTGCTCGAGGACAACCCCGGCGATCTCCGGTTGCTGCGGGAGATGCTCCGCGAAGCGGACGATTTCCTGTTCGAGCTACGGGCCGTCACCCGATTGATGGAGGCGCTCGCGCTTCTGGAGTCCACCGGCTTCGACCTCATCGTGGCCGATCTCAATGTGCCGGACAGTCGCGGTCTGGACACCTTCAACGGTCTCAAGGACGCGGCGCCGGAAGTCCCGATGATCCTCGTGACCGGCGAGCGCGACCGGGCCCTTGCGCTGGATGCCATGGCCAATGGCGCGCAGGATTGCCTGAGCAAGAACGAGCTCGACTCCCGCTCGCTGGTCCGCTCGATCCTCTATTCCCTGGAGCGCAACCGGGGCAGCGCCGAGCGCCGGCAGCTCGTCGCGATCATCGAAGCCACGCCCGACATCATCTGGACGGCAACGCCGGATGGCACGCTCAAGTTCATGAATGCCGCCGGCAGACGCCTTCTTCCCGTCGGCGCCGAAGATGCCGACGTCAATGTGCTGGACCTCTACACGCCCCAGGCAAGACGTCTCGTGGAAAATGAAGGCATTCCCGAGGCGCGTGTGCATGGCGTCTGGACCGGGGAGACGGTGCTGCGGGGGCGGGACAACGAGGAGATCATCGCCTCGGAGATCATCGTCGCCCATCGGGGGCCGTCGGGACGGCTGCTGTATTTCTCCACCATCGCCCGGGACATCTCCGAGCGCAAGCGTATCGAAGCACGCCTCGCGCATCTGGCCAGGTTCGATACCCTCACCGACCTGCCCAACCGGGACCTCCTGCTCGACCGGCTCGAGCAGGCGATTCAGCGGGCTCGGCGGCACAGACGGATTCTCGCCGTACTGTTTCTGGATCTCGATGACTTCAAGTCGGTGAACGACACACTGGGCCACGCCGCGGGCGACGAACTGCTACGCAGCGTGGCCGACCGTCTCGCTGACACGCTTCGGGCAGAGGACACCGTGGCTCGCCTCGGGGGCGATGAGTTCGTGGTGATCGTGGAGGAGTTGAGCGGCATGGAGCAGCTCGACACGGTGCTGGGCAAGATCGAAGCCCTGTTCCGGGTGCCGTTCGAGATCAACGGAAGCACCATCCACGCGACGGCCAGCGTCGGCGCGACGGTCTATACGCTGGGTGACGACGATGCCGCCACTCTGCTGCGACAGGCCGACGCGGCGATGTACCAGGCGAAGGCCGCCGGGCGAGATACGCACCGCTTCTACTCGCACGAACTGCAGCTCCGACTGGAGGACCGGCATGCGCTCGTGCAGGACCTTCGCGGTGCGCTGTCCCGACAGGAGCTTTTTCTCGTCTACCAGCCCGAGGTGAGAGTCCGCACCGGACAGATCGTTGCGGTGGAGGCGCTGCTGCGCTGGCGGCATCCCGCGCGGGGACTGGTGATGCCGAATGACTTCATTCCGCGTGCCGAGGAAACCGGACTCATCGTGAACATCGGCGCGTGGGTCCTGGATGAGGCCTGCCGCCAATGCCGGGAATGGCGCGATGCGGGCCTGGCGGATGCGCGTGTGGCGGTCAACGTCTCGGCGCGCCAGTTCCGCCGGGGAGACATGGAGAGCGCCATTGCCGCTGCTCTGGAACGACATCGGTTGCCTCCCTGCAGCCTCGACATCGAGATCACCGAAGGTCTCATGATGGAGAACCTCGATGCCGTGGCGACGGCCCTGCGGGCGGTGTCGGCGCTGGGAGTCACACTCAGCGTCGACGATTTCGGGACGGGCTACTCGTCACTCGCCTATCTCCGCGAACTCCCGCTGAACCGTCTCAAGATCGACCGGAGCTTCGTGCGACCGCTCCCGGCAGATCCGGACTCCGCCGCCATCGTCCGTTCGATCATCTCACTCGCCCATCACCTGGGGCTCGAGGTGGTGGCGGAGGGTGTCGAAAACGCCGCGCAGCTGGCGTTCCTGCAGTCGGAGGGGTGCGATCTCGTCCAGGGTTACCTGTTCAGCAGGCCGATCGAAGCCGGGTTCGTCGGCCGCTACTGGAAGCAGGGCTTCCCCATCCCGTGACATCTGCGCGACGGCCGGACGGGGCGTGAGCCGCTGAATCTCAGGGCCACTGCCTGACCGCGACCGTCTCGAGTTGAAACCCGGTGATGGCGGCGTCGTGCCCCAGCCACTGGTCGATGGAGAAGCTGTGTTCGCCCGGAGGCACGTTCTTTCGACCGAACGGCCACAGCTCGCCGACCGCGACCGTGTTGCCGTCCTTGTCGACGGCGCGCAGCCGGACGCGGACGCCCACCGGTTCCGCACACCGGTTCGCCAGGATCGCCGTCCCCTTGAGTACCGGGTACGAATCCGTGGCACTGGTCTCCACCCATTCGGTGCGTTCCACGCGCAGTTCTATCTCGCTCTCTTCGCATCCGGCCGTCGCGAGATCCGTGGCGGAAAACAGCGCAAGCGCTGCGGCGACGAAGGCAACTTGTCGTCTCATCGATCCCTTTCCTCCTGTTCGGGCGGGCTGCCGGTGTCGCCCGGTCCGCTCACCGCCGCCTGCAGTTGCTGCATCTCGACGAGCCGGCGATAGAGACCGCCATCTTTGCGCATGAGTGTGTCGTGATTGCCGATCTCCGCGATCCGACCGTGGCTCATCACGATGATTCGGTCGGCGTCGCGGATTGTAGCGAGGCGATGCGCCACCGAGACGACCGTCAGCCGTCCGGCGAGGGCGGCCAGAGTGCGCTGCACCTGCTGCTCGGTCTGCGTGTCGATCCGCGAAGTGGCCTCGTCCAGAAGCAGGATGCGCGGTTTTCCGGCGAGAGCCCGGGCGATGGCGATGAGCTGGCGTTCGCCGGCGGACAGACGGGCACCGCCCTCGCCGAGCAGCGTGTCGTATCGCTTGTCCAGGCGATCGATGAAGGCGTCGGCGCCGGCGGCGCGAGCGGCGTCCTCGATCTGCGATGCCGTCAGGGGACGACCCATCGCGATGTTCTCCCGCACGCTGGCGGCGAGCAGGAAGGGGTCCTGCGGGACGAGACCGACGGTTTCGCGGAAGGCCGCCTCGTCGAGTTCCGCGATCGGCACGCCACCCAGCAGCAGTCGACCTTGCGTCGTGGGGTAGAAGCGCAGGAGCAGGGCAAGCAGCGTGCTCTTGCCGCTGCCCGTCGCGCCGACCACGCCGATGAACTCGCCGGGGGCGATCGCCAGCGAGACATCGTGCAGCACCGGCCGCGCCGGGTCGTACCCGAAGGTGACCGAGTCGAAGAGCACGCTGCCGTCTGCCGCGTGTGCGCTCGACGCCGGGCGGTTGGCCTCGGCCTCGTCCAGCAAGGCATTCACCCGCGCCGCAGAGATCACGGCCTGCTGCAGCTGGGAGAACTGCATGGTGAGCTGGATGAGCGGTTCGGTGACTCGCGCCAGGTAGCTCACGAAGGCGTAGAGCACGCCCACCTCCACAGCGCCGAGACTGCCCCCCGTGTCCCGCAGCCCGAAGGCGAGGATCACGAGCGCCAGCATCGCGACGTTGAGCAGATCCAGCGCAGGGCGAAGGAGCCACGCGTTGGCACGGAGCTCCAGCTTGCGGGACTGGAAATGCGCCTCGTTGAGGTCCGCGTACCGCTTCGCATAGGTATGGATGGCGCCGGTCGCCTGGAGTACCGCCATCCCGCCGATGGCCTCCGCGGTCTGCACATTGAGTTCGCCGCGTAACTCGCGTGTCTTTGCGACCGCTGGCGCCGAGAGCTTCCGGTACAGGGAGACGATGGCCCAGACTGCCGGTCCGAGCGCGGCCACGATCAGCATCAGCCGCCATTCGAGAAACGCCATGGTCACGATGAGCGTGGTGAGCATCACCACGGCATCCAGCATCACGAACAGCACCTGCACATACAGGAGCTTCACGGCTTCCGTGTCGTTCGTGACTCGGCTCACGACCTGGCCCGTGATGGCACGGTCGAAGAACGAGATCGGCAGACGCAGCACGTGGTCGTACACCGTCTCGCGAAGTCGCTGCACCGACCGCATCGCGACCCCCGCGAGCCGGGCGAGCTGGAAGTAGCGCACCCAGGATGCGGCCGTCCCCGCGATCAGCGCGCCGATCAGCAGTCCGGCGATGGCGCCGATGGCCGGATCGCGCGGCATGAGATAGCGGTCGATGAAGGCCTTCCCGAGCACCGGCCCGATGGCGTCGAGCGCGCCCGCCACCGCGAGACCGATGAGCGCGAGAACCAGATTCCGCCGTTCCGGTTGCGACGACCGCCAGAGCAGGCGCGCCGCACGGCGGCTGGGCGGCACTGTGAGGCCGACTGGGGTGTCAGTCGGCATCGAGGGAAGCCTCCAGTTGCTGGACACGCCACTGTTTCGCGTACCAGCTGTCCTGCGAGTCGCGCGCCAGAAGTTCGGCGTGTGACCCCGCCTCATGGACCTGGCCGTGGCGCAGCACGAAGATGCGGTCGGCATCCGCGATGGTCGACAGCCGATGGCTCACGATGAGCGCCGTCCGGCCGACCCGCCCGGCGCGCAGATGCTCGAGGATCCGGTGCTGCGTGTCGCTGTCCACGGCCGAGAGCGCGTCGTCGAGCAGCAGCAGCGGTGCTTCGGACAGCAGGGCGCGCGCGAGGGCAATCCGCTGACGCTGCCCGCCGGAGAGCGTGACTCCGCGTTCGCCTACCACCGTGTCGTAGCCGTCGGGCAGACGGCGGATGTCCTCGTCCACCTCGGCCGCGAGCGCGGCGGCGATGATTTCCTCCCGGCTCGCGGACGGTCGCGCCAGCGCGATGTTCTCCGCCACGGTGGTGGAGAACAGCGCCGGCTCCTGCGGCACCCAGGCGCTCGCCGCCCGCAGGGCATCGAGGCGGTAGTTCGTGAGCGGTACGCCGTTCAGGCGCACACGTCCCCCTTGCGGATCCCACTGGCGCATGAGCAGGGCGAGCAGCGTGCTCTTGCCGCTGCCGGTCGGGCCGACGATGCCGACCGTGGTGCCGGGTTCGATGGTGAGAGTGAGCGAATCGATGGCGGGCCGGTTGCCGGCCGGGTAGGTGAAGGTGACGCCGTCGAAACCGATCTCGCCCGGTGTCACCGTGGCGACGCCACCTTCGTCCTGCACGACCAGCGGTTGCTCCAGCACCGCGGAAAGGCGATCCCAGGCGGCGCGTCCCCGCTCCCAGAGCGACAGTACGGCGCCGGTGGCGTACATCGGCCACACGAGCTGACCCAGATACAGACCGAAGCTCGTCAGCTGACCGATGGTGATCTCGTCGTGCCACACGAGCCAGCCGCCCAGTGCGATCGAAGCGGTGGCTGCAACGGACAGCGAAGTGCCTACGGCAGGTTCGTAGAGTGCCTCCCAGCGCTGGGCTTCGAAACTGGCGTCGGCGGCCGACTTCGCCAGCCCCGAGAACCTCTGGGCGTTCGCGGACTCGAGACCGAGTGCGCGCACCGCGCGGACGCCCGCCAGACTCTCCTGGACGTGATCATTCAGCGCACCGAAGGTATCGAGCGCCTGCCGGGAATGCAGATGCAGATGGACGGAAATGCGCCAGAACGCGAACGCGAGGAACGGAAACGGCAGGAGCGCGACAAGCGCAAGGCGCCAGTCGACGAATGCGGCCATGGTCGTCACGACCAGGATGAATGTGAGCGTGCCGTCGAAGGCGGCCAGGACGGCTTCGCCGCTGGCGAGTTCGATGGCGTCGACGTCGTTCGTTGCGAGCGCCATGAGATCGCCCGTGCGACGGCCGCCGTAGAACGAAGGACCCTGCTCACCGAGCCGTGCAAAGAGAGCGCGGCGAAGTTGCACGCCCATGCGGTAGGCCGTGGCGTACAGGATGAGCCGCCACGCCACGCGAAGCCCGTAGATCATGACGCCGGCCGCAGCCAGCAGCGCGACTTCGCGCCAGAGTGCGCCGTCGGCGGACCCGCCGGCCACGAGGAGATCGACCAGGTGACCCACCTGCCTCGGCAGCCACACCGTGAGCGACGCGATGCCAGCCAGCATCAGCGCCGACCCGCCATACGCGAATGCGTGGCGCCGGACGAACGGAACGATCAGTTGCGCGAGGGTCATCTCAGCGGACTGCGCAGAGGAGAGACTGCGAAGAGCCGCCCTTCAGGGGGATCGGCGCCGCGCCGTACGCGCGGCAGACCGACCGCAGAAACGGCAACGTCAGACAGGGACTTCGCCGAGCACCGTGCAGCGGCGGATCACGCGGCGCTGGGTGGCAGGGTCGTACAGTCCGGCGCGGTGCTGCACGCACCGGTTGTCCCAGACCATCATCTCGCCGGCATTCCAGCGGTGGGCGTAGCAGAGGTCCGGCTGGATCACGAGCGTGTTGAGTTCCTCGATGAGCGCACGGCCTTCGTCGTAGGGCATGCCCACGATGTACTCCGCGTGATCGCCGAGGAACACGCAGCGACGCCCGGTTTCGGGATGCGTGCGAACGACGGGGTGATCTACCGGCGGGACGGCCTCCTTCTGCGCTTCGGTCATCGGGTCTTCGCCGTGGCGCCGTGTGCGCGAGAAGTCG
>CAZEDA010000008.1:0-29811 GCA_964510915.1 uncultured Rhodocyclaceae bacterium
CACCGACCTTGGTCATGTTCTGCAGGATCTTGCCCGGCATCGAACCGATGTAGGTACGGCGATGACCGCGGATTTCCGCTTCGTCGCGTACGCCGCCTAGCGCCATCCGAACGAACTTGCGGTTGGTGGCCCGTGCGATGGACTGGCCGAGCGAGGTCTTGCCGACGCCAGGCGGACCCACGAGGCACAGGATCGGCGCCTTCACCTTGTCGACACGCTGCTGCACCGCCAGGTATTCGAGAATGCGCTCCTTCACCTTGTCGAGGCCGTAGTGGTCCTCTTCGAGGACGTTCTCGGCGATCGCCAGATCCTTGCTGATCTTGCTCTTCTTGCGCCAGGGCAGCGACACCAGGGTGTCGATGAAATTGCGGACGACCGTGGCTTCCGCGGACATCGGCGACATCATGCGGAGCTTCTTCAGCTCGGCCTCGGCCTTGACCCGCGCTTCCTTCGACATGTGGGCAGCCTTGATGCGCCGCTCCATCTCTTCGAAATCCGCGCCTTCGTCGAGGTCGCCCAGTTCCTTCTGGATCGCCTTGACCTGCTCGTTGAGGTAGTACTCCCGCTGGCTCTTCTCCATCTGGCGCTTCACGCGCCCGCGGATGCGCTTCTCGACCTGGAGGATGTCGAGTTCGGCCTCGAGGAGGCTCAGCAGGTGCTCCAGGCGGCGTCGCACCGGGAAGATCTCGAGAACTTCCTGCTTCTGCTCCAGCTTGAGCGGAAGGTGCGCAGCGATCGTGTCGGCAAGGCGGCCGGGCTCGTCGATGCCAGCGAGGGAGGTGAGGATCTCCGGCGGGATCTTCTTGTTGAGTTTCACGTACTGGTCGAACTGGCCGATCATGGCGCGGCGCATTGCTTCGACTTCGTTGCTTTCCTGACCTTCAGGCTGCTGTTCCGCCACGACGATGGATTCGGCGGCGTAGTGGGATCGCTCATCGACGATCCGCAGGACGGTGGCTCGCTGAACGCCTTCGACCAGCACCTTCACCGTGCCGTCGGGCAGCTTGAGCATCTGCAGGATGTTGGCCACGCTGCCGACGCGATAGAGATCGTCCGCCGTGGGCTCGTCCTTCGCGGCAGAGCGCTGGGCCACGAGAAGAATGCTCTTGCCGGACTCCATGGCGGTTTCGAGGGCCTTGATGGACTTCGGGCGGCCCACGAACAGGGGGATGACCATGTGCGGAAACACCACCACGTCCCGCAGGGGCAGGAGCGGCAGCAGTATCGGGGTAGCCTGCGTGTCAGACGCGTAGGGCATCGAGGTCACCTTTCGAAAGGGGAAGAATCAGGGGTTGGGGCAGGCTCGGCCGATTTCAAGCAGTGAACAGCCCTCCTTCCTGAGCGGCAAGACAAGAGGCGCGGAACCCGAAACGGGCGCCGCGCCCGGAATCACTTCGCGGCAGATCCCGCGACCTTCGGTTGTTCGGCGAACACCAGCAGGGGTTTGGCATCCCCGGTGATCGAGCCTTCGTCGATGACCACCTTCTGGACGTTCTTCATCGAAGGCAGGTCGAACATGGTGTCGAGCAGGACATGCTCGATGATCGACCGCAGTCCGCGGGCGCCCGTCTTTCGCGCCAGCGCCTTCTTGGCGATCGCGCGAAGGGCATCGTCGCGAATCTCGAGTTCCGAACCCTCCATCGCGAACATCCGGTGGTACTGCTTCACAAGCGCGTTCTTGGGTTCCGTCAGGATCTGGATGAGCGCTGCCTCGTCGAGTTCCTCGAGGGTGGCGACCACAGGCAGCCGACCCACGAACTCGGGGATCAGGCCGTACTTGATCAGATCCTCGGGCTCCACTTCCCGCAGAACGGTGCTGATGTCCTTGCGATTGTCGCGGCTCTTCACCTCGGCACCGAAGCCGATGCCACCCTTCTCGGAGCGGGCGCGAATCACCTTGTCCAGCCCGTCGAAGGCGCCACCGCAGATGAACAGGATGTTGGTCGTGTCGACCTGGACGAACTCCTGATTCGGGTGCTTGCGCCCACCTTGCGGCGGCACCGAGGCGATGGTGCCCTCGATCAGCTTGAGCAGCGCCTGCTGCACGCCCTCACCCGAGACGTCACGGGTGATCGACGGGTTGTCGGCCTTGCGCGAGATCTTGTCGATCTCGTCGATGTAGACGATGCCGCGCTGCGCCCGCTCGACGTCGTAGTTGCAGTTCTGCAGCAGCTTCTGGATGATGTTCTCGACGTCCTCGCCGACGTAGCCGGCCTCGGTCAGCGTCGTCGCATCGGCCATGGTGAACGGCACGTCGAGGATGCGGGCGAGCGTCTGCGCGAGCAGCGTCTTGCCGGACCCCGTGGGGCCGACGAGCAGGATGTTGCTCTTCGCAAGCTCGACGTCGTCCTTCTTGGACAGCGTCTTCAGGCGCTTGTAGTGGTTGTAGACCGCCACCGACAGGATCTTCTTGGCGGGTTCCTGACCGATCACGTACTGGTCGAGGATGCCGCGGATCTCCTGGGGCACCGGGAGATCGGACTTGACGCCCTTTGCCGCGCCCTCCCCGTGGGTTTCCTCACGGATGATGTCGTTGCAGAGTTCGATGCATTCGTCGCAGATGAAGACGGAGGGACCCGCGATCAGTTTGCGAACCTCGTGCTGGCTCTTGCCGCAGAACGAGCAGTACAGCAGTTTTTCACCGGAAGGCTTGTCGGACATCGGTCGCTCTCTTAAGCACTCTCAGTTCAAGGGGTTCGCCATGGTTGATTCACTCCGGTCGCGAGTCCGTGACAACGGCTCTCAGCCCTCGCGCCGGTTGACCAGAACCTTGTCGACGATGCCGTAGGCGACGGCTTCGTCCGCACTCATGAAATTGTCGCGATCCGTATCCTTCTCGATCGAGGCAACGTCCTTGCCGGTGTGCTCGGACATGAGCTGATTCAGGCGCCCGCGGAGATACAGGATCTCCTTGGCGTGAATCTCGATGTCCGACGCCTGCCCCTGGAAACCGCCCATGGGCTGGTGAATCATGATGCGCGAGTTCGGCAGGACGAAGCGCTTGCCCTTCGCTCCCGCGCCGAGCAGGAATGCGCCCATGCTCGCCGCCTGACCGATGCAGAGCGTGGAGACATCCGGCTTGATGAACTTCATCGTGTCGTAGATCGCCAGCCCGGCGGATACGGAGCCGCCCGGGGAGTTGATGTAGAAGTAGATGTCCTTGTCGGGGTTTTCCGACTCGAGGAACAGCAACTGCGCGACGATCAGGTTGGCAGTGACCTCGGTCACGGGACCCACCAGGAACACCACCCGCTCCTTCAGCAGTCGCGAATAGATGTCGTAGGCGCGCTCGCCGCGCCCGCTCTGCTCGATCACCATGGGAATCAGGCCGAGAGCCTGAGGATCCCACTTCCCGCTGTCTTTCCCGCCCCAGATCATCAGGCATTCCCCATGAGGTCTTCGAAGGCCGTCGGCTTGTCCACCACGCTCGCCTTGGCGAGCAGCCACTCGACCACATTGTTTTCGATCACGACCGACTCGATCTCGCGCACCCGGTCCGGAGACTGGAAATACCACCGGACAACCTCATCGGGGTGCTCGTAACTCTGAGCGTACTCCTCGATGACCGCTTTCACCTGCTCGGGTTCCGCCTTGATCTTTTCGTTCTTGACGATTTCAGCAAGAACCAGACCGATGGTGACGCGGCGGCGGGCTTCCGGCTCGAAGACATCCCGCGGCATCGTGGTGGCCTGCTCCGCCATCCCGCGGGCCTTGAGGCTCTCGCCCATGCCTTCCATCAGACGGTCGATTTCCTGTTCGATCAGCGCCTTCGGCACCTCGAGGGTCGCGTTGTCGATCAAGGCCTTGAGCACCTGGTCCTTGACCCGCTGCTGAACGCGACGCTTGACCTCACGCTCGAGGTTGGCCCGGATGTCCTCGCGCATCTTGGCGATGTCGCCGTCTTCCACCCCGAGTTCCCGGGCGAACGCGGCATCGACTTCCGGCACGATCGGCTGCTGAACGGCGTTGAGGGTGACAGTGAACGACGCTTTCTTCCCCGCCACTTCCTTGCCGTGGTAATCCTCAGGAAAAACAAGGTCGAAAGTCCGCGATTCGCCCGCGGACATGCCGACGAGGTTCGCCTCGAAATCGGCAAGCAGACGTCCCTCACCCAGAACCACGCCCTGGCCCTTGGCCGCACCACCCTCGAACGCCACCCCGTCGATGGTCCCTTCGTAGTCGATCACCACAACGTCGCCCGAGGCCGCAGCCCGCGTGACGGGCTCGTAGCGCGTGCGCTGCTTGCGGAGGACTTCGACCGTGCGGTCGACTTCGGCGTCGCCGATGGCCAGCTGCGGACGCTCGATGGTGGCCTGACCGATATCGCCGACTGCGACGTCCGGAAACACCTCGAACGTCGCGGTGAACTCGAAGGCTTCCGTGGCAGCCGGCTGCGCTTCGATCCGCGGCATGCCTGCCACGCGGAGATTCTTTTCCCGGACTGCCTCGCCGAAGGTACGCTCGACCGTGTCGCCGAGGACTTCCTGGCGCACCTGCATCCCGTACTGCTGGGCAACGACCTTCATGGGCACCTTGCCCGGCCGGAATCCATGCAGCTTGGCCGTCCGCTGGAGACGCTTGAGCCGGTTCTCGACTTCGGTGTTGATCTGATCCATCGGAACCGCCACCTTCAGCCGCCGCTCCAGGGTACCCAGTGTTTCCAGACTCGCTTGCATCAGACTCACTCGTGATTGAAAACTGCGTGATCGAAGACTGCTGTTATGTCGTGAACAACGCACCGCAGACCCGGGCCGACGACAACGGGCCGGGCCGCCCTGGAGCGCGCTGGTGCGAAAGGGGGGACTCGAACCCCCACACCTTTCGGCGCCAGCTCCTAAGGCTGGTGCGTCTACCAATTCCGCCACTTTCGCGATCGAGGCATTTTAGTACAATCGCGTGCCTCGCGCACTTGGCGCCCTCAAGCTCGCCTCGCAACCCCCTGACGCGCCGAGCCTTTTCCCACAGGGCACAAGCCTTCCGATGGCGGTCTCCCACTACGAGAATTTTCCCGTTGCCTCGCTGGTCATGCCGGAGAGATATCGCGCGCCGGTCGCCGCGATCTACTGGTTCGCGCGAGAAGCCGACGATATCGCAGACGAAGGCGACGCCAGCCCGCACGAACGACTCTCGGGCCTGGCGGCCCGGCGCGAAGGCCTCGACCGGATTGCCCGGGGCGAGGACCCCGGCAGCGAACTGTTCCGCACCCTCGCCACCCACATCCGGGCCCATGACCTGCCCCTCCAGCCTTTCTACGACCTGCTCGACGCCTTCCGCCAGGACGTCACGACGACGCGCTACCGGACTCAGGCCGACGTGCTGGACTACTGCCGCCGGTCCGCCAACCCGGTCGGAACCCTGATGCTGCACCTCTACGGGTCGCCGACGCCCGAAAACCTGGCCTGGAGCGACCAGATCTGCTCCAGCCTCCAGCTCATCAACTTCCTGCAGGATGTCGCCTCCGATTTCGGCCGGGGGCGGATCTACCTGCCCCAGGAAGACCTCGAACGCTTCGGCATCGCCGAGCAGCAGATCGCCGAGGGCAGTGTCCGCGAACCCTGGTGGGCGTTCATGCGGTTCCAGATCGACCGCGCCAGGGCCATGCTCCATGGCGGAAGCCCCCTGGGACGCGAGCTCCGAGGACGCCTCGGGCTGGAACTGCGCCTCATCATCCAGGGCGGCGACCGGATCCTGGAAAAGCTCATCGCCGTTCGCGGTGATGTCTTCCGTCGCCGGCCGGTGCTCGGCCCCTTCGACTGGCCGCTGATGTTCTTCCGGGCCCTCGCACGCTAGAGCCATGACTCCCGACGCCTATTGCCAGGACCGTGCCGCCCGCAGCGGATCGAGCTTCTACTACAGCTTCCTGTTCCTGCCGCCGGAGCAGCGCCGGGCCATCACGGCGCTCTACGCCTTCTGCCGGGAGGTGGACGACGTGGTCGACGAGATCGCCGACCCGGTGGTGGCGAGCGCGAAACTCCAGTGGTGGCGCCAGGAAGTGGGGCGCCTTTTCGACGGGTCGCCGCAGCACCCGGTCACCCAGGCGCTGGCGGAACCGGTCCGCCGCTTCAGCCTGGATCGCGCACATTTCGACGCGGTGCTCGACGGCATGCAGATGGACCTCGACTACAACCGGTATCCCGATTTCGCCACCCTGGAGGTCTATTGCCACCGCGTCGCGGGCGTCGTGGGCCTCCTCTCCGCGGACATCTTCGGCTACCGCCAGGCGCAGACACGGGACTACGCCCGCAACCTGGGCATCGCGCTGCAACTCACGAACATCGTCCGGGACGTCGGCGAGGACGTCCGCCGCAACCGCATCTACCTGCCCCTCGACGAACTGAAGCGCTACGGCATCGACACCGACCAGCTGGTGCGTCTGGAGCAGTCGCCGGCGCTGGGCGAACTCCTGCGCTTCCAGGTGGAGCGGGCCCGGGGCTTCTACCGCAAGGCCATGGATCTCCTGCCCGCGGAAGACCGGCGCGCACAGCGTGCGGGTCTGGTGATGGGCAACATCTACGCGCGCCTTCTCGACGAGGTGGCGCGCGAGGGCACAGCTACCCTCGTGCGCAAGGTGTCCCTCACCCCGCTCCGCAAGCTGTGGATCGCGTGGCGGACCTGGGTCTTCGCTTGATCGCGCTATCGGGGCCGTCCGCACCAGGGCCCCACGCTACCGACCAGGCAGGACATGGGGGCTGACGTTGCCGTGGTCGGCGGCGGCTGGGCCGGACTGTCGGCTGCGCTGGTCCTGGCGGAAGCCGGCGCGAAAGTCACCGTGTTCGAGGCATCCGGCCACCTGGGCGGTCGGGCCCGGCGGGTCATGCACGAGGGCGTGGCTCTCGACAACGGCCAGCACCTGCTGATCGGCGCCTATCGCGACACCCTCGCGCTGATCGGCCGGGTCCACGACGGCCCACCCCCTCTGCTGCGGACGCCGCTCCGGTTGCAGGTCGGACGCGACCTCGAACTCCGATGTCCCCCGTGGCCCGCGCCGCTGCATCTCGCAGCCGGCCTGCTCGGCGCGAGCGGCCTGTCATGGGGGGATCGCCTCGCCGCTGCTTCGATGATGCTCAAGCTCCGGATGGGCGGCTACAAGGTCCCGCCCGACTGGACTGTGGCGAGGCTGATGGACCAGCACACTCAGACCCCACGTCTTCGGCGCCTGCTCTGGGAGCCTCTGTGCATCGCCGCGCTCAACACGGGTACCGCAGAGGCCGATGCGCAAGTCTTCGCCACTGTGCTCGGTCACTCGCTCGGCGGCGCCGCGGACGCCGCGGACCTCGTGTATCCCGCGACCGACCTCGGCGCCCTGTTCCCCGATGCTGCCGCACAACGCATCGATCGACTCGGCGGCGAGATCCGACTGGGCACAACCGTCCGTCACATCGCCCGCGACTCGCAAGGCTTCGAGCTGGCACTCGACGCGGCGACACGGCATGCGGACCACGTCGTCTGGGCGACAGACCCCGCGCGGCTGGCCGGACCAACCGCGGATCTGCCCGAACTCGCGCCGGTACGCGAACAAGTCGCGGCGTTCGCGTACCTGCCGATCGTCACGGTCTATCTGCACTACCCTGACCCGCTGCCCTTCGACGGTCCGATGCTCGGCGACGCCGATGGACCGGTGCAATGGTTTTTCGATCGAGGACAGCTCTGCGGGCAGACGGGCTGGGTGGGAGCGGTGTGCAGTGCCGCCGAAGTCTGGCGGGGCGTCGACCGCGATGCGATCGGCGCCCTTGCAGCCAATCAGGTGAAGTCGCTGTTCCGAACCGGGATGACTCCGGATCAGACGCTCGTGATCACCGAGAAGCGCGCGACCTTCGCCTGCACTCCCGGACTCGTCCGACCAGCCCGCAGGACCGCGCTGCCACGTTTTCATCTGGCGGGCGATTACACTGCCAGTCCCTATCCGGCCACACTGGAAGCCGCCGTGCAGAGCGGACTCGAGTGCGCCGCAGCCATACTGGAGGACGCTTGAATCATCACGAGGCAGGTCGAGTCGAAGCCGGTGCGCTGCACGGGCGGGCCGTTCTGGTCACCGGGGCATCGGGCGCGCTCGGACGGGCCATCGCGCTTGGCGCGGCGCGTCATGGCGCCACGGTGGTCCTCCACGGGCGGGACGAGAAGCGACTCATCGCCGTGTATGACGAGATCGTCGCCCTCGGTGCGCCGGAACCCGCGGCGATCCCACTCGATTTCTCGGGTGCCACTTCGCGCCATTTCGATGCGCTTGCCGCCGACATCGCCAGCCATGTGGGCCGCCTCGACGGCATCGTTCACTGCGCGACACGATCCGACCGGCTCGCGCCGATGGCCGCCAGCGCCGCGGAGGACTGGTCCGCCCTCTTCCAGGTCAACGTGACCGCCGCGCTGGGACTGACACGAGCCTGCCTGCCGATGCTGCGCGCTGCGCCGGACGCGTCGGTCGTATTCACCCTGGAATCCCATCACGGCGACACCACTGCCTTCTGGGGACCGTACAGCGTGCCCGGCGCCGCCCTCGCCACCGCGATGCGCATCCACGCCAGCGAGGGAACGACCTTCCCCCACCTTCGTTTCAATGCGGTCGTACCGGGACCGATCGCCGCTCCGACCCGGCGGATCACCCACCCGGCGGAGTCCAAGGACGCCCTGCCCGCCCCCGACACGGTGGTGCCGGTCTACCTCTGGCTGCTGAGCGAGGCCGCGAAAGGCACCACCGGGGAAATCATCGGTCCTCCCCGGGACGCTACGGGCTGACGACCGGCCGACAGGACAGCCGGATTCAGGAACGCGCGAGACACTGCCGGATCGCGTCGGGGAGCGCAGTGGAACGGCCGCTCGCGATGTCGATCCAGACCATGACCGCCTCGCCGCGCGCATAGACGACCTCCGGGTCCCGCGCGTCGCGCATCACGTGCTCCAGCACGAAGCTCGCGTTGCCGACGCGCCCGCGGTTCAGCTCGATGATGACGTCCGCCGGATACAGTGCCGGACGCACGAAGCGGCAGGTGATGTTACCGAGCACGGGGCCTTCGGTGCCACCGGCGGACTTGACGCCGAGGGAATCGAACCATGAGATGCGCGCCTGTTCGAAGTAACGGAAGTAGGACACGTTGTTGAGATGCTGCATGGCGTCCATCTCGCCCCAGCGCAGGCGCATCGTCTCGGTATGCAGCGGTTTGTCGTCGGAAGTCATCTCGGGGGAAACCCTGTTTCGCGGGAAATCCGGTCGCGCGCACCGCACGTGGTGGCGGGTCCGCGATTCCTTCGGTTTATCATTGCCTGCTTCGATATGCAGACGTTGTGGCGGCGTTTCGTAGTTTAGTGCCTCGGCCGCCCTCGATGGAGAACATTGCCTTGCAAGAACGCGAGTTCATGGAGTACGACGTGGTGATCGTCGGCGGCGGCCCTGCGGGGCTGGGCGCCGCGATCCGGGTGAAGCAGATCTCGGCCGAACGCGGCCAGGACATCTCCGTCTGCGTGCTCGAAAAGGGGTCGGAACTGGGCGCGCACACGCTGTCCGGCGCGGTGATGGACCCTCGCGCTCTCGATGAGCTGTTCCCCGACTGGAAGGGCATGGGCGCACCGCTCAACACGCCGGTCACCGAAGACCGGTTCCTCTTCCTGTCCGAGTCCGGCGCGCGTCGCACGCCCGACTGGATGCTGCCCGATTGCTTCCGCAATCACGGCAACTACATCGTGAGCCTCGGCAATGTCGTGCGCTGGCTGGGGCAGCAGGCCGAATCGCTCGGCGTCGAGATCTATCCCGGGTTCGCTGCGGCCGAGATCCTCTACGACGAGAATGGCGCCGTGAAGGGCGTGGCCACCGGCGACATGGGCGTGGGGCGAGACGGGCAGCCCACCCACGCATTCCAGCGCGGCATGGAACTGCACGGCAAGTACACATTCTTCGCGGAAGGCTCGCGCGGGCACCTCGGCAAGGAGCTCATCCGCAAGTTCTCGCTCGACGCGGGACGCGACCCGCAGTCCTACGGCATCGGTCTCAAGGAACTCTGGGAGATCGACCCCGCGAAGCACAAGCCCGGTCTCGTCGTTCACACGGCCGGCTGGCCGCTGGGGAGCGACACCTACGGCGGATCGTTCCTCTATCACCTCGAGAACAACCAGGTCGCGGTCGGCTTCGTCGTGGGGCTGGCGTACCAGAACCCGTATCTGTCTCCCTACGAGGAGTTCCAGCGCTACAAGACGCATCCCGAGATCCGCACCTTCTTCGAAGGCGGCAAGCGCATCGCCTACGGCGCACGCGCCATCACTGCCGGCGGACTGCAGGCCCTCCCCAAGCTGGTGTTCCCGGGCGGTGCGCTCCTGGGATGCGATGCGGGCATGCTGAACGCCTCCCGGATCAAGGGCAGCCACGCCGCGATCAAGTCGGGCATGCTCGCAGCAGAAGCCGCGGTGGAAGCGCTCGCGGCCGGCAAGGCCCGCGATTCGCTCGACGCGTACCCCCGGGCGTTCGAGCAGAGCTGGCTGCACGATGAGCTCTACCGGGCCCGCAACTTCAAGCCGGCGATGTCCAAGGGTCTGATGATGGGCACCCTGCTGGTCGGCATCGACCAGGTGGTGTTCAAGGGGCGCGCGCCGTGGACCATGCACATCACCCACCACGACCACGAGTGCCTGCGTCCCGCCTCCGAGTTCTCGCCGATCGACTACCCGAAGCCCGACGGCAAGCTCACGTTCGACCGCCTCTCCTCGGTGTTCATCTCGAACACGAATCACGAGGAGAACCAGCCCGTCCATCTCACGTTGGGTGACGCCTCGGTGCCCGTGGCCGTGAATCTGGCCCGCTACGCCGGCCCCGAGCAGCGATACTGCCCCGCCGGGGTGTACGAGTTCGTCCGCAACGACGACGGCAGCGACCGGCTTCAGATCAACGCGCAGAACTGCGTGCACTGCAAGACCTGCGACATCAAGGATCCCACTCAGAACATCCGCTGGGTCGTGCCCGAGGGCGGCGGCGGCCCCAACTACCCGAACATGTGACAGCAGCCGCACCGGTGTCACCCGTTTCGAACGTCGCGACAGCAGGCATCACCGCGGCGCTCGCGGCCATCTCGCAGCAGCCTGCCGACGATTCGCCTGCGCACCTCGCGACGCTGGTGGCCGCCATTCGCCCCCGTCGCGCCGGCGATGGCGCTGCGGCTGCGAGGAACTTCGATGCCCTCATTGCCTGTCTCGATGCGGACCCCACGCTCGCCCAGGCCCTTCGCACCCATCTCGTTCATCAGTTCGCGAGCCGCCGGCAGGCCGATACGTTCGCCGAACTCGGCGTGCTGCCGAGCACCGGGTTCTTCTCGGAACTGCGGCGTCGCGTCGCGGAACGACTCCTGCCCACACTGCGCGACGAGGACACGCTGCGCAGTCTCCTCGCGCAAGTGCTGCCTCGCGAGGACGACTACCGATGGATCGACGCCATCGACGACGGGCGCTGGCTGCAGCTGCTGAACCGGCTCGACGCGGCGACCGATGGCATTCGAACGGACGGGCGCACTTTCGCGGAGATTCTCTCGGCCGCCCGCACGATCTCCCATCGCATCGCCTCGATCGGTCTCGAACCGGACCTCGCCGCCGTCAGCGAGGAGATCCGGCGCTACGAGTCGCCCTTCGTCGCACAGAACGTGGAGATGCACCGCTTCCTCGAGTCCCGCGGGCGTGAGGCCTCGACGCCCGAGGAGCGGGAGGAGGACCGCCAGCAGATCCTGATCCTGCTGGCGCAATGCCGGACGATCATCGAGAAGATCCGGCGCGGCACAGGCTCGACCGGCATCAGCGTCGCCCTGACCTATCGCCTCCAGAGGCTGAGCGACAACATCGTCCGGCTGGAGGACCTGCTCGCCTTGCTCCATCCGTCGGATCGCGAAATCCGGGACCATTCGGCGCTGCGCCTGCTGCGAGGCTTTGCCGAAGCCCACTGCCGGGAGAACGACCTCGGCGCGCACTTCGCCCGCAACACGGCATTGCTGGCCCGCGAGATCACGGAGCACTCCGGCAGGACCGGCGAGCACTACATCACCGCGAATCGTGCAGAGTACGGCCAGATGTTCCGCGCCGCGCTCGGAGCCGGCGCCATCGTGCCGATCCTGGCGTTCCTCAAGATCTGGCTGCACGGCCTGCACGCGCCTCCGGTGATCGAGGGTCTTCTCTACGGACTCAACTACGTCGTCGGGTTCGTGCTGATCCACATGCTGCACTTCACGCTCGCGACCAAGCAGCCCGCGATGACGGCCACGAGACTCGCCGCCGCCCTGTCCGCACCGGAAGGCAGCAAACCGGCACCGGATCAGTTGGCCAACCTCGTCGTGCGCCTGTGCCGCAGCCAGTTCATCGCGGTGATCGGCAACATCGCGTTCGCGTTCCCGCTGGCGCTGCTCGCGAGTGCCCTGTGGTTCGGCATCTTCGGCTCTCCGGTCGCCGACGCCGCGAAGGCCGAAAAGCTGATCATGGACATCCACCCGACCCGCAGCCTGGCGCTGTGGTACGCCGCCATCGCTGGCGTGTACCTGTTCCTCTCCGGCATCGTGAGCGGGTACTACGACAACATGGCGGTGTACCGCCGGATTCCACAGCGGGTCGCACGTCTTCGGTGGCTGCGTTCCCTGCTGGGCGAGTCGGGTGCCGACGCCGTCGGCCGCTACCTCGAGCGCAACCTCGGCGGTCTCGCGGGCAACATCTTCTTCGGCTTCATGCTGGGCATCACCGGCGCGATCGGGTTCAACCTGGGCCTGCCGCTCGATATCCGCCACGTGACGTTCTCGGCAGCGAACGTCGCGATCGGCTGGTTCACGCTGTCCGACAACATGCCCGGAGATCTGCTTCTCTGGGGAATCGCCGGCATGCTCCTCATCGGGATGGTGAACCTGCTGGTGAGTTTCGGCCTGGCGCTCTATCTCGCGCTTCGGGCGCGGCAGGTACCTCTCGAATACCTCATGGGCGTGGGCCGACCGCTCCTGCACGCGCTTCGGACCCGTCCGCTGGATTTCATCCGCCCGCCGCGCGATGACGCCGGAGGCGGTACGCACTAGGGAAGGTCCGCATAACCTACGCGGTCGCGACGGAGGTCTTTCGGGCCGATGGCAAGAAGGTCTGGGCCGCCGCGTACTGGACGTACGCCAGGCACAGGCTGACGCCGCCAGCGGCCCGAAAGGCCCCGTCCCTGCGGGTGACGGCCTGAAACGGGCGCTGGCGGTGTTGGTCGCCTTGCCGGTATTCCCGATACCGCCTGCGCCGCCCGCCTAGCCATCGCCCGTTTCAGAACGCCACGCGATCCGCGTAGGTTGTGCGGACCTTCCCTAGGGACTGTCCGCACTACCCACGCCGTCCCGCTTCCGGGAGGCGGGGCGCGCCGATACAATCGTTTGGAATTGCCGGTCCCTCGCGGGCCGGTCCCGCCGACCCTTCCAGGAATCCCGCCATGACCGACCGTGACGCCATCCGCCAGGCCCGCATCGACCTCACCGCCGCATTGCGCTCGGCCGCACGCCTCGGTCTCAATGAAGGCGTCTGCAATCATTTCAGCCTCGAGGTTCCGGGGCAGCCGGACCGGTTCCTCATCAATCCGCAGGGGCTGCACTGGTCCGAGCTCACGCCGGCCGACATGATGATCGTGGACGAGAAGGGCATCGTCGTGGAAGGCAAGCACAAGGTGGAGCCCACGGCGTTCTTCATCCACGGCCGCATTCACCTTGGCAAGCGCAAGAAGTGCGTGCTGCATACCCACATGCCGTTCGCCACGGCACTGTGCCTGCTGGAAAACGGCAAGCTCGACTGCGCGGCAAACCAGAACGCGATGCGGTTCTGGAACCGCATCCGCTACGACGAGGAGTACGGGGGCGTGGCCCTCGACAACGCCGAAGGCGACCGCATCTGCAACGCGCTCGGAGACGGCGACATCGCCTTCCTGGCCCATCACGGGGTGCTCGTGTGCGGGGAGAACGTCGCCTACGCGTTCGACGACCTCTACTACCTGGAGCGCTCGTGCATGGTCCAGGTGCTGGCCATGGGGACCGGCGGCAAGCTCAAGCACGCGCCGCAGCATCTCGTCGAGCAGGCTGCCCGCCAGATCGAAAGCGAGCGGCAGCAGTCGACACTGCACTTCGAAGCCCTGAAGCGCATCCTGGACCGGGAACAGCCAGGCTGGTCGGGTCACCGCTGAGCCGGAACGGAGGGTCCGACAGCGGGCCCTCCGCGCGAATAGAGGCGATCAACGCCCGGCGGCGCGAGCGTCGATCGGCTCCTGGTGTCGACCTATTCCTCCCGCAGCCAGGTCTGGGTCCGTCCGATGAGCGACACCCCGATGAAGCCGCGAACGTTCAGCTTCGAGCCGCCTTCGATCAACTCCATCTTGCAGCGATAGATCTTCCCGTTCTTCGGATCGATGATCTCTCCGCCCTTGTAGACGTCGTCGTCCTTCGAGAGCCCCCAGAGGATCGTCATGCCGACGACAGGCTTGTCCTTGCGTTCGCCCGGGCACGCCCGGCAAAGCCCGTCCGGATCGTCATCGGGACGGCGGTTCAGCAGTTTCTCCACGCGTCCTTCGAAAACGCCGTTCTTCTCCGAGATCCGCACCAGGGATCGCGGCTCCTTGGTCTTGTCATCGATGGTCTTCCAGAGCCCCACAGGGCTGTCGCCCGCGCCGGCAAGCGCCGTCCCGGCCCACACCATCAGCGCCACGAATCCAGTCACCAGTCGCATCATCTTCTCCGTCCTCCGTGTTTGCCTTGCAGTTTCGATCCGTCATCCGACGCGGGCGACCGGCGCCACTCGCAGCTTGTCGATCGCCTTCCAGTCCCATTCGATGCCCAGGCCGGGCGCCGAATACGGGTACGCGTAACCCTTCTCGATGCGCATCCGATTTTTCGTGACCACGTCCAGCTGGGGAATATGCTCCACCCACGGTGAGTTCGGCACCGCCGCGCAGAGACCCACGTGCAGTTCCATCAGGAAATGCGGGCAGATCGGTACGTTGAAGCTTTCGGCGAGATGCGCGCACTTGAGCCACGGCGTGATCCCGCCGATCCGCGCCACATCGGTCTGAACGATCGTGCAGGCGCCGTGCTGCAGATACTCGCGGAAATGGCTCAGCGAGTAGATCGACTCCCCCACCGCGATGGGCAGGCTCGTCGACGCACGCAGCAGCGTGTGACCCGTCATGTCTTCGGCAGGCAGCGGTTCCTCGAACCAGGCGAGGTCCAGCTCTTCGAAGTGCCGGGCACGGCGGATGGCCTCGGCAACGGTGAAGCCCTGGTTCGCGTCGACCATCAGTTCCATGTCGTCGCCGATCTCCTTGCGGACCGCAGCGAGCCGCTTCACGTCTTCCTTCACGGTGGGCTTGCCCACCTTGATCTTCACGCCGCGCAGCCCCTGCTTTCTCGCGTGTGCCGCGTTGGCGACGATCTCGCGGGTCGGCACGTGCAGCCAGCCTCCCTCGGTGTCATACACGGGCACGCGCTCCTGCGCGCCGCCGGCCATCAGATGCAACGGCTGCCCCGTGCGTCGGCCCCGCAGGTCCCACAGCGCGGTATCGATGGCGCAGAGCGCCAGGCTGGTGATGGCGCCGACCGCCGTGGCATGCGTGTGATAGAACAGCGACTGCCAGATGGCTTCGATCCTCTCGGGATCGCGACCGATCAGCTGCGGCGCGAGGTGGTCGCGCAGCAGCGCGACGATCGACGAACCGCCGGTCCCGATTGTGTAGGTGTAGCCCACGCCCTCGAGATCGTCGTCGGTGCGGATGCGCACCATCGGCGTCTCCTGCCTGGGAAACGCCTGGATCGCATCGCCGCGCTTCGTCTTCGAGGCGAGGTCCACCTGCCAGATTTCGATCGAACGGATCTTCGACATCGCTCCCCCTCTCCTTTGTTGCTGCCGGCCGGGCGGTCTTTGCCGCGCCGTGCCGGCGCCGGTGACAGTCGTTGTCAGAGCGCCTCGAACACGCCGGCCGCCCCCATGCCCGTCCCGACACACATGGTGACCATGCCGTAGCGCTGCCGCTTCCGTCGCAGCCCGTGAACGAGCGTCGCCGTGCGAATCGCGCCCGTCGCCCCGAGCGGGTGGCCGAGGGCAATCGCCCCACCGAGCGGATTCACCTTCGTGGCGTCGAGATCGAGCTCGCGGAGCACTGCGAGGGACTGCGCCGCAAAAGCCTCGTTGAGTTCGATCCAGTCCATGTCCGAGGCCTTGAGGCCCGTCTGCCGCAACACCTTCGGGATGGCCTCGATGGGCCCGATCCCCATGATCTCGGGAGGCACTCCGGCCACGGCGAACCCGACGAACCGCGCCAGCGGCGTGAGCCCGAAACGCTTCACCGCGGTCTCGCTGGCGAGAATCACGGCACCCGCCCCATCGGAGGTCTGGGAACTGTTGCCGGCTGTCACCGAGCCTCTGGCAGCGAACACCGGCGAGAGTTTCGCCAGCGCCTCCTGGGTGGTCCCGGGCCGCGGACCTTCATCGTCGCTGGCGACCCGCCGATCCTCCCGGAATTCGCGGCTCTGCAAATCGGCCGTCCGCGAGACGATTTCATACGGCGCGATCTCCTCGCGGAACTCGCCCGCGGCAATCGCGGCCAGCGCCTTGCGGTGACTCTCCACCGCGAACGCGTCCTGCGCCTCGCGGTTGACCTGCCACTGGGCCGCCACCTTCTCTGCGGTCATGCCCATGCCGTAGGCGATGCCGATGTTCTCGTCGCGCGTGAACACCGCGTCGTTGATGGCGATCTTGTGGCCGCCCATCGGGATGAGACTCATGCTTTCGGTGCCGGCACCGATCATCACGTCCGCTTCTCCGAGGCGGATGCGATCGGCTGCGATCGCCACGGCCTGCAGACCGGACGAGCAGAACCGGTTCACCGTGAGGCCCGAGACCGACTGCGGCAGCCCGGCAAGCAGCAACCCGATCCTCGCCACGTTCATCCCCTGCTCCGCTTCGGGAATGGCACAGCCGACGATCACGTCGTCGATGGCCTTGGGATCGAGGCCCGGTGTCTTCGCGAGCGCCGCCTTGAGCACGTGGGCCAGCAGATCATCCGGGCGCACGGTGCGGAACATGCCCCGCGGGGCCTTGCCCACCGGCGAGCGCACGGCCGCGACGATATAGGCATCCTGAACCTGTCGAGTCATTCGTGTCTCCGGCGTCAGTTTCTGAGGGGCTTGCCCGTCTTGAGCATGTGCTCGACGCGCGCCTGGGTCTTCTGGGTGGCGAGCAGCTCCATGAACGCGCGCCGCTCGAGATCCAGCAGCCACTGCTCGTCGACGGTGGCACCGGGATCGACGTCCCCGCCGCACATCACGTAGGCGAGCTTGGTGGCGATGAGATAGTCGTGCTCGCTGATGAACTGACCCGCCGCCAGATTGGTGAGATGGGCCTTGACCGTGCCGATGGCCGTGCGACCGCCGACCGGAATCGCGTTGGCGGGCAGCGGCGGGCGGTAGCCGCGCTCCCAGAGAGCCCGAACCTCGGCTCTCGCCACGTGCAGCAATTCGAACCGGTTCATGACGATCGGGTCGGACGGCCTCAGGAACCCGAGCTCACGCGCCTGCACGGCGCTCCGACTGACCTGCGCGGTGGCAGCCGCCTGGAACGCGTTGCGAAGGAACGGGAACACGTCTCCGCCCTTGGCATCGGCGGCCGCGCGCATCGCAAGCTCCTTGCAGCCTCCGCCACCCGGGATGAGTCCCACACCCACCTCGACGAGGCCGATGTAGCTCTCCAGCGTTGCAACGGCGCGGTCGCAGTGCATGACGAACTCGCATCCGCCGCCCAGCGCCAGACCGTCCACGGCGGCCACGGTCGGAACGCGGCAGTAGCGCAACAGCTGCGACGTGAGCTGAAACTGCTCGACGATGGATTCCACCTTCTCGAGCCGGCCGGCCATCAGCGTATCCGCCACATTCAGCTTGTGGGCTGCTTTCAGGATCGCGGATTCGGCTTCGCGCTTGAGCTTCTTCATCATCGAGCCGAAAGCTGTGGGCTTCGGCTTGTCCCCTCTCGGCGCGGAGGGCCCGGAGAGGTTCGCCCCGACGGAGAACGGCGGCTCCGTCTGCCAGAGGATCAGCCCCTGCAACTGCCGCTCGGCCTGGGCCACTGCCTCCGCAACACCGTCCAGGACGTCCTCACCGATCGAGTGCATCTTGCTCTTGAACGACAGCACGCCAATGTCGTCACCGGCGCTCCAGAAGCGCACGGCGTCGGTCTCGAAGATCGTGGTTCCGTAGACCGGTGTCTCGCCGATCGTCGCGTCCGGATAGGCCTGCCGGGCATAGACCGGCAGCGAAGACCGGCCACGCATCGCTCTCGCCGCCGGGCTCCAAGCGCCATTGGCTGCATGCACACCCGTTCGGCCACTTTCGGTGACCCAGGCCGGCAGCGGCACTTTCGTCATCGCCCGCCCGCTCGCGATGTCTTCCGCAATCCAGCCCGCCACCTGCTGCCATCCCGCGGCCTGCCAGATCTCGAAGGGCCCCTGTGTCCATCCGAAGCCCCAGCGTACTGCGAGGTCGAGGTCACGCGCGTTGTCGGCGATGGACTCGAGCGTCACGGCACAGTAGTGGAACATGTCCCGGGTGATCGCCCACAGGAACTGCGCCTGCGGATGCTGGCTCGCACGCAGTGCGGCGAGTCGCTTCCCGGGATCGCGCTCGGCGAGAATCTCGGTGAGTTCCGGAGCGAGATCGCGACCGGACTCCCGGTAGTCCATGGTCTTCGGGTCGAGGACCAGGATGTCCTTGCCTTCCTTGCGGTAGATGCCGCGCTTCGTCTTCTGCCCGAGTGCGCCACCGGCTACGAGGGCCTGCAGCCATTGGGGCACCTTGAAGAACGCGTGCCACGGGTCCTGCGGCAGCGTGCGCTCCATCGTCCCGATGACGTGCGCCAGCGTGTCCAGACCCACCACGTCGGCGGTGCGATAGGTCGCACTCTTGGGACGTCCGATCTTCGTCCCCGTGAGGGCGTCGATCTCGTCGAAACCCAGACCGAGCCGCTCCGTGTGATGCATCACGGCGAGGATCGAGAACACGCCCACCCGGTTCGCGATGAAGTTCGGCGTGTCCTTGGCCCGGATCACGCCCTTCCCCAGCGTCGTCACCAGGAACGCTTCGAGCGCGTCCATGAGGGCGGCGTCCGACCCGGGCAGCGGGATCAGTTCCACGAGATGCATGTACCGCGGCGGATTGAAGAAGTGAATGCCGCAGAAGCGGGGACGCCGCGCCGCGGGCAGCGACTCGGCGAGTTCGCCCACGGACAGGCCGGACGTGTTCGTGGCGAACACCGCCTCCGGCGCGAGATGCGGTTCGACCTTCGCGTAGAGATCCCGCTTCCAGTCGGTGCGTTCCGCAATGGCCTCGATCACGAGGTCGCACTCGGACAGACGCCCGATATGCTCCTCGTAATTGAGCGGCGTGATCGCCGAAGCCAGCGACGCCGTCGCCAGCGGGGCCGGATCGATCTTCTGAAGACCGGCAACCGCCTTGGCAGCGAGGCCGCTGCGGTCGCCCTCCTTCGCGGGCAGTTCGAACAGCAGGCATTCGACGCCTGCGTTGGCGAAATGGGCCGCGATCTGCGCCCCCATGACGCCCGCGCCGAGGACGGCAGCCTTGCGAACGGGAAACACTCGTGCAGCGGATGTCATGCGGAAACTCCCTCGCGGCGCCGGCGTCCGCTCACCATGAGAAGGTGTACTGCGCGGCCAGGATGTGCGCCGAGTTGTCGTATTCGCCCCGCAACGTGCCAGCATTGGTGACCGTGTGGTTGACGGACGATGGCGCCAGACTCACGAAGGCGTAGGCGAAGTCCACGCGGTGCGCAGCGCTGACATCCCATCGCGCACCGAGCGACACCCAGGTGCGATCCGAGTCGGGCTGATTCGCCGTGCGCGTCTCGGCATTGCTCACCGGCGCCTGGTCCCACGCGAGTCCGGCTCGGATCAGCCACGCTTCGTTGAGCCGGTAGTTCACCGCGGCCGACAGCCGCTTGGTGTCACGGAAGTTGAGATCGAGCGATGTGCTCGGCGCGCCCGTGCTGGCATTGCGGGGCGTGAGGTTCTGGATCGAGCTCCACTGGTAGTAGGAAAGATCGCCCAGAAGCGTCCAGCGGTCGTTCAGTGCATGCACGACGCTCAGCTGCGAGATCGCCGGCAGACTCAGGTCCGCACGGATGTCGAACGTCTGCGGGGCAAACACCGCGCCGGACGCGAGCGTCACCGTCTGGCGTCCGCTCAGATCGAGGTCGACACGGGAGCGGTAACTCACGCCGACCCGCGTCGCCTCCGAAAGATTCACGAGGACGCCGAAGTTGTAGCCGAGCGCACTGTCCTTGCCCGTAAGAGTCACGCGACCTTCCGAGGGCCCCGGCAGCAGCTGCGAGCGTTCGATCTCGGCATCCGCCTTGAGGTAGTTGAGACCGAAACCGGCGGAGATCCACGGACTGAACTCGTAGGAGACCGACGGATTGATGTTGATCGTCTTCACCTCCGTGAAGTCCGCCTGGAATCGACCGCGCCAGCCGGCGTCGTAGTCCGTGCGACTGCCCCACGGTGCGCTGATGCCCAGCCCGAAACGCCACTTGTTCAACGGGATCACCGCGAACAGCGCCGGCAGTGCGCTGTTGGGAACGAAGCTCCCGCCATTGCCCCCCGTGAAGGCCGCCGGCCCGGTCGATCCGGTATCCGTGTACTTGAAGGTGGGGTCGATGTAATGACCGGCGATGGACACCTGTCCGGTCTGGATGCGGGACATCCCCGCGGGATTGAAGAACACGGTGCTGGCATCTTCGCCGAGTGCGGCTGACCCCGCGAGCGAGTTGCCGACACCGGCAGCGCCCTGGTAGGGCAGGAAGAACGCGGCGGCGTTCGCGGAAGTGTGGACTGCGCCCAGTCCGACTGCGGCAACGGCTGCAGCGGCAGCCTTGATCCGAAATTGCTTCATGGGAAAACCCTCCGTATTGCAGCGCATGTTGGAAACGAGTAATGCCGAATCGGAACCTGACTACCCGGGGGGACGGTCGACGTAGCTTCGAAAGACAGAGGTCGCGCGCCTCAGGCGCCCGCTCACCGTCACGCTTCCGTCTCCCCGGTCACCGGCCGTGGACGCCTGTCGGGCCCCACGGCCACGTACGTCAACGTGGCCTCCGTCACCTTGACGACTTCGTGATACACCCCGCGCTCCGCGTAGACCTCCACGTTCACGGTGATCGATGTGCGCCCGATCCGCGCGACGTCCGCATAGAAGCTGACGAGGTCGCCGACCATCACGGGCTGCTTGAACAGGAACGAGTTGACCGCGATGGTCGCGACCCGTCCGCGTGCCAGCCGGTAGGCGGGAATGCTGCCCGCGATGTCCACCTGCGCCATGATCCACCCGCCGAAGATGTCACCGGTGGGGTTCACATCGGACGGCATGGGCACGACGCGCAGGACGGGATCACGCCCGACGGGCAGTCCGATGGGGGCTGACGACACGGAATCGGTCATGGAATCGGTTCTTCGAATCAGTCGAGAAAAAGATCAGGCACCAGCGGCTCGCCGGCGTTCACCGCATAGCGCGAGAAATCGTCCACGCCCGCCTCGCGCAGCACTTCGTCGTCGATCAGGAATCGGCCTGTGAGGCTGCGGCTGTCGCGCGTCAGGATGTAGTGGGCCGCGTCGGCCATGATCTCCGGCGTTCGGCTGCCGCGAACAGCGTCCGGGAAGAACGTCTCCACCGCCGACGTGAGGATGGTGGTTCGCGGCCAGAGCGAGTTGACCGCGATGCCGCGTTCACGGAATTCTTCCGCCAGGCCGAGTGTGCAGAGACTCATGCCGTACTTCGACATGGTGTATGCCAGATGCGGTGCGAACCATCGTGGATCGAGGTTGAGCGGCGGCGAAAGCGTCAGGATGTGCGGATTGGTCGCTTCGAGCAGATAGGGAATGCAGGCCTGGGCACAGACGAAGGTGCCGCGGGCATTGACCTGCTGCATCAGGTCGAAGCGCCGCATCGGCGTCTGCAGCGTGCCCGTCAGGCTGATCGCACTGGCGTTGTTGACGAGGATGTCGAGACCGCCGAATCGCGCGACGGCTTCCGCCACGGCGTCGCGCACCGCGTTCTCGTCGCGGATGTCGAGCGCGATCGCCAGCGCTTCCCCGCCCGCTTCCTGCACTTCCTCCGCCACCGAGAAGATGGTGCCGGGCAGTCTCGGATGGGACTCCACACTCTTGGCGCCGATGACGATCTTCGCGCCGTCACGCGCACAGCGCAGCGCGATCGCACGACCAATGCCGCGGGACGCGCCGGTGATGAATATGGTCTTGCCGGACAGACTGTCGCTCATGGCGCTCCCCTTACGCAGTCTTTCTCGCAAGGACGCTGTCCGACCAGGACTCCAGAGCGCCGGACTCAGTCTGTGCCGCCGCAGATTGCCGACCGATGTCCCGCGGGAAGTCGTCGACCATGATGCAGGCACGCTGCAGTTCGCGGTACCGGTCCAGCACGGCAGCCTCTTCGGTGGTGAGCAGCCCCTGCGTCAGCGCGCTGGCGCGTCGTTCTGCATCGTTGGTCCCATGGATGGCGCCGCCCCGAGCAGCAGCGCGCAGTTTCGCCTCCAGTGCCTCGACCTGCCCCACCATGCCGAGTGCGAGCTCCAGCCGGCCGACCGGGTCCGCGGCATCCCGACGGAGATACATCCCGCGCGTCAGCCGCTCCCGGCTCGCGGTGATCTCGGTGGCAAGACGGACCACCTCGGTACCCAGACGATCGGACGGCGCCCGCAACCGGGCACCGAGCGGAAACGCCGCCAGACGGATGAGCACACGACCGAGCACGCCCGGAAAATTCTCCACGACGCCGACCAGCGCCTGCTCCGCGCGATACAGCGCATCCTCGACGCTCCAGCGCACGATGGGCAGGTCGTCCGCAGGCGCACCGTCGTCCTCGAATCGCTTGAGAGCGGCGCTCGCGAGGTACATCTGACTCAGGACATCGCCGAGGCGCGCCGAGATCTTCTCGCGACGCTTGAGGGATCCGCCGAGCGTGAGCATGGCGATGTCGGCTGCGAAGGCGAAGGCGCTGGAAAGGCGGGAAAGCTCGCGAAAGTAAGGGGCGACGCCGGCACTCCCCGCGCCGGTCGCGAAGCGGCTGCCCGTCAGGCCATGCAGGAATGCGCAGGAGAAATTCCCGATCAGAAAACGAGCGTGACCCCAGAGTGCGCTGTCGAATGCCGCAGCGGCGCGCGCGCGGTCGGGCTCGCGTGTCGCGGCGATCTCGGCGAGCACATGGGGATGGCACCGGATCGCCCCCTGGCCGAAGATGATCATGCTGCGCGTGAGAATGTTCGCGCCCTCCACGGTGATGGCAATGGGCACCTGCTGGTATGCGCGCCCGAGATAGTTGCTCGGTCCGAGACAGATGCCCTTGCCGCCATGCACGTCCATCGCGTCGTTGACAGCCGCGCGACCTCGCTCGGTCGCGTGGTACTTCATGATCGCGGAGATGACCGAGGGCTTCTCGCCCAGGTCGATCGCGCCGCTCGTCATGATGCGAGCGGCATCCACGAGGTAGGTGTTGCCCACGATCCTCGCGATCGCCTCGTCGACGCCCTCGAATCGCGCGATGGGCGTCTTGAACTGCGATCGCACGCGAGCATAGGCGCCGGTGGTTCGGGCGGCAAGCTTCATCATGCCCGTGCAGGAGGACGGCAGCGAGATGGAGCGTCCGGCGGCGAGACATTCCATGAGCATCCGCCATCCCTGGCCCGCGCGCTCGACGCCGCCGATCACCCAGTCCATCGGGATGAACACGTCGCGACCGGAGTTCGGCCCGTTCATGAAGGAGCCGTTGAGCGGGAAGTGCCGGCGCCCGATGTTCACGCCGGGATGCGACGTCGGAATGAGCGCCAGCGTGATGCCGCGTTCCACCTCGCCGCCCAGCAATCCGTCGGGATCACGAAGCTTGAAGGCAAGTCCCAGCAGCGTTGCGATCGGCCCGAGCGTGATGTAGCGCTTTTCCCAGGTGAGGCGGATGCCCAGCACTTCGCGACCGTCGTGCATGCCCCGGGTCACGATGCCAAAGTCGGGAATGGCTCCCGCGTCGGAACCCGCGTCCGGCCCCGTGAGGGCGAAGCAAGGAATCTCCTGCCCTCGCGCGAGTCTCGGCAGGTAGTGATTCTTCTGTTCTTCGGTGCCGTAGTGGAGAAGCAATTCCGCCGGGCCGAGGGAGTTGGGCACCATCACGGACACCGTCGCCGTCGCGCTGCGCGTGGCGAGCTTCATCACCACTTCGCTGTGCGCGAGCGCGGAGAACCCGAGGCCGCCGTACTCGCGCGGAATGATCATGCCGAAGAAGCCGCGCGTCTTGATGAACTCCCACACGTGCTGTGGAAGATCGTTGAGCTCGTGCGTGACCTCCCAGTCATCCAGCATGGCGCACAAATCCTCGACGGGGCCATCGAGGAACGCCTGCTCCTCGGCGGAGAGCCGAGGGGCCGGGAAAGCGAGCAGGCGATTCCAGTCGGGGCGCCCGCTGAAGAGATCGCCATCCCACCATACCGTGCCGGCGTCGAGCGCTTCCTGCTCGGTCTGCGAAACCGCGGGCATCACTTTGCGGAACCACCCGAGCAGCGGATCGCTCACCAGGGCCCGCCGCACCGGCGGCACGATCAGCAGGGCACACACGGGCACGAACACGCACCACGCGATCTGAATCCAGGGCGACGGGAATGCCCCGACTGCATGGCCGACGCCGAGCAGTCCGGCGAAGCCGGCGGCCCAGAGCCAGCCCGGTGAACGGCGCGTCGCCAGCACCAGCGCCAGGACAGGCGCAGCGAGAATCAGGGCCCAGGTCATGGAATTCTCCTCGTGGGATACCGCATGGAGTGGACGTTCGGTCGCGTCATGGAAACAGCCTCAGGCGGCGTGCTGGCGCAGCGTACCCGCCACCGTGGGCGGCGATCGATCGAGAGGCGGCGCAACCGGAGCCTGCAGACCGGCCGCCAGGAAAGGCACGAGCCGGCGCACGATGGCTTCGGGATTGTCGGCGTCTTCCGCCCGACAGCTCGCCACGAGCTGCAGCGCGTCGTCGCCCGCCATGACATAGGCGATCGCGCCGAAGGTGAAGTGCATCCGCCAGACGAGTTCGGCTTCGGGCAGATGCGGCATCGCCCGCCCCAGGGCCTGCTGAAAGCGGCGGGCGGCAACGCGATACTGGTCCGGCAGGAAGTCCTTCATGTAGTCACCCGGCTCGGAAAACGCCCGCCCCAGCAACCGCAGTACCGTCGAGCCGTGGCCGAGCGGATTGCGCGAGAGACGCAAGGCGGGCAGGAGCAGCGCTTCGAGAATGCGCTCGACCGGGAGCGGCGCGCAGGCCTCCGCTTCCAGCCGATCGAGATACTGGACGCGCGCCTCGTTGAGCGGCCCGAGCCGGCGCTGGAGAACTTCGCGCACCAGCGCTTCCTTCGAACCGAAGTGATAGTTGACGGCCGCGAGGTTCACCTTCGCCCGGGCGGTGATCTCCCGCAGCGAAGTCGACCGGAACCCCTGCTCCATGAACAGCGATTCGGCCGCTGCCAGAAGACGTTCCCGCGTTTCGACCCCCGGTTTCGGCCCGGAGCGCCCTGCAGCCGCCATGAATGTATTGCCCGTATGAAACGATAGATTCAAACGAATGTTTGAATCATGCCGAGCGCATCGGCGGGCGTCAAGACTGTTTTTTGGAGTTCGCCAGCATCAGCCACCGCGCGCGCTTTCGATCTGGCGCCGGGCCAGAAACGACGACGCCCCGGAAGCTCACGCTTCCGGGGCGTCCGACTACCTACGGTACCGCGAGGAAAGGCCTGCGGGGGTTGTGCGGGCCTTTCCTAGAAGAGCGCTTCTTCCAGAGCGAGGGTGCTCGTCGCGCCCTGCACGATCGCCGGCTTGTACGCGTGGGCGAGCGGAAGGATGTGCTCGGCAAAGAATCGTGCAGTGGCGAGCTTTGCACGATAGAAGTCGTGGTCACCGTTCTGCTCGTCCAGACGACGCTTGGCGACCAAGGCTGCGCGGGCCATCTGCCATCCGCCCGCCACCACCCCCCAAAGCTTCAGATAGGGCACGGCGCCGGCAAACGCGTGCTTGGCATCCTGCGTGTAGGCCTGCAGCAGCCAGTCCGTCGATTGCTCGAGGGCGTCCACGCCATCGGCCAGCGAGCGGCGAATCACGCCGAGCGCCGGGTGATCGGCAAAGGGAGCGAGTTCACGATCGAACGCACGCATCTGTGCGATCACGCCCTTGGCGGTCATGCCCTTCTCGAAGGCGAGCTTGCGGCCGACGAGGTCGTTGGCCTGGATGCCCGTGGTGCCCTCGTAGATGGCGGTGATCCGCGCATCGCGCAGATACTGCGCCGCGCCAGTCTCCTCGACGAAACCCATCCCTCCGTGAATCTGCACACCCGTGGAGGCGATCTCGATGCTCTGCTCCGTGCACCAGCCCTTCACGACCGGCGTCAGCAGATCGAACACGGCCTGACCGCGACGGCGCTGTTCCGGATCGGGGTTGGCGAGCGCATGGTCCAGCGCCTCCGCCGCCGCCGCAGCGAGTGCCCGCATGGCCTCCGTCTGCGCCTTCATCGACATGAGCATGCGGCGGACGTCGGGGTGATGGATGATGGTCACGCGGTCGCCGGCCTTCACGCCGATCTCGCGACCCTGCACCCGGTTCTTCGCGTACTCGAGTGCATGCTGATAGGCGCGCTCGGCCATCGCCACGCCCTCCACGCCCACTTCGAGGCGCGCGAAGTTCATCATCGTGAACATGTACTCGAGGCCGCGATTCGGTTCGCCGACGAGATAGCCGATCGCACCTTCGCCGTCGCCGTAGGCCATCACGGACGTCGGGCTGCCGTGGATGCCCAGCTTGTGCTCGATCGACACGCACTTGACGTCGTTGCGGGCGCCGAGCGAGCCGTCCGCGTTCACGAGGAATTTCGGCACGATGAAAAGCGAGATGCCCTTCACACCCTCGGGCGCGTCCGGCAGACGGGCGAGCACCAGATGGACGATGTTCTCGGCCATGTCGTGCTCACCCCAGGTGATGAAGATCTTGGTGCCCTTGATACGGTAGTGATCGCCTTCCGGCACGGCCTTCGTGCGCACCGCGGACAGGTCGGAACCCGCCTGCGGCTCGGTCAGGTTCATGGTGCCCGTCCACTGCCCCGACACCAGCTTCGCAACGTAGGTGGCCTGCAGTTCCGGCGAACCGTGACGCTTGATCGCGAGCATCGCGCCGCTGGTGAGCATCGGGCACAGGCAGAACGACATGTTGGCGGAGTTCCACATCTCGGAGAGCTGCTGCGAGAGCACGTGCGGCAGTCCCTGACCGCCGAACTCCGGATCGCCGCCCACTGCCGGCCAGCCGGCCTCGACGAACTGGCGGTAGGCTTCCTTGAACCCCGGGACGCTCGTGACGCCCTGCTCGGACCACTTGGCACCGATCTGGTCGCCCGGCTTGTTGAGCGGGTCGAGCACACCGCCCGCGAACTTCGAGGCTTCATCCAGCACCGCGCCCACGAGGTCGGGCGAGACCTCTTCGCAGCCGGGCAGCGCCGCGATGGCCGGGAGATCGACCAGTTCTTCGAGAACAAACCGCATGTCGCGGACGGGGGCGTGGTAGGTGGACATGGACGACTCCTCAGTGACGGACGATGCGCTTCGTTCAGCCGAGCGCTTCGGTGAAAGCGGGTACCGCCTCGAACAGGTCCGCCACCAGCCAGTAGTTGGCGACCTGCGTGATCGGCGCTTCCGCATCCTTGTTGATGGCGACGATGACCTTGCTGTCCTTCATGCCGGCCAGGTGCTGGATGGCACCCGAGATGCCCACGGCGATGTACAGCTCCGGTGCGACGATCTTGCCGGTCTGACCGACCTGGTAGTCGTTCGGCACGAAGCCGGCATCCACGGCAGCGCGGGAGGCACCGACGGCGGCGCCCAGCTTGTCCGCCAGGGCTTCGAGAATCCTGAAGTTCTCGCCGTTGCCCATGCCGCGCCCGCCGGACACGATGATCTTCGCTGCGGTGAGTTCCGGTCGTGCGGACTTGGTGAGTTCCTGGCTGACGAGTGTCGAAAGGCCCGTATCCGCCTGCGCCGCGACCGGTTCGATCGCGGCCGAACCGCCGGTTGCCGCAACAGCATCGAAGCCGGTGGCGCGAACGGTCAGCACCTTGATCGGGTCGGCGGAGCGTACGGTGGCCATCGCGTTGCCGGCATAGATGGGCCGCACGAAGGTGTCGGGCGACTCGACCCCGACGATCTCGGAGATCTGCGCGACATCGAGCAGTGCCGCCACGCGGGGCAGCATGTTCTTGCCGAAGGCTGTGGCCGGTGCGAGGACGTGCGAGTAGTTGCGTGCGACGGAAACCACCAGCGCCGAGACGTTCTCGGCACCGCCGGAGCGGTAGGCTTCGGCGTCAGCCGCGAGAACCTTGGTGACACCGGCGATCTGCGCGGCGGCAGACGCGACGCCACCGCAGCCCTGCCCGGCAACGAGAACGTGGATGTCGCCGCCGATCTTCGCAGCCGCGGCGACGGTGTTGAGCGTGGCAGCCTTGATCTGGCTGTTGTCGTGTTCGGCAATGACGAGAATGGCCATGACTAGATCACCTTCGCTTCGTTACGCAGCTTCTCGACCAGTTCGGCCACGCTGCCCACCTGCTTGCCGGCACCGCGCTTTGCGGGTTCGGCCACCTTGATCGTCTGCAGACGCGGGGTCATGTCGACACCGAGGCTCTCGGGCGTGACGGTGTCGAGGGGCTTCTTCTTGGCCTTCATGATGTTCGGCAGGGTCACGTAGCGCGGCTCGTTGAGTCGCAGATCCGTGGTGACGACCGCCGGGAGCTTGATGGACAGCGTCTCGAGGCCACCGTCGATCTCCCGGGTGACCTGAGCCGATCCGCCGTCGATCTTCACCTTGGAGGCGAAGGTCGCCTGGGACCAGCCCAGCAGGGCGGAGAGCATCTGCCCCGTCTGATTGGCATCGTCGTCGATCGCCTGCTTGCCGAGGATGACGAGTCCGGGCTGCTCCTTGTCCACCAGAGCCTTGAGCGCCTTGGCCACGCCCAGCGGCTGGGTTTCGTGGGCGGTCTCCACCAGGATCGCGCGATCCGCGCCGATCGCCAGCGCCGTGCGCAGGGTCTCCTGGCACTGGGCGGTTCCGATGGAAACAGCCACGATCTCGGTGGCCACGCCCGCTTCCTTCAGCCGGACGGCCTCCTCGACGGCGATCTCGTCGAAGGGATTCATGGACATCTTCACGTTGGCGGTCTCGACACCGCTGCCATCCGCCTTCACGCGGACCTTGACGTTGTAGTCGACGACCCGCTTCACGGGCACGAGGATCTTCATGGGATCACCCTGGGTTCTGGGACACGAGGAAAGGGCCGGATTCTACCGCAGCGCAGCAAAGGAAGAACGGGCCAGGCAGCGCCCTTCATCGCCGTGCCCGCATTAGATCAGACCTCCCGACGGCTCCGCGAGACTGGTCGGGCCGCACTGTTCAGCCTTCCCGGAAGCGATCGCGCAGTACGTTCTTCTGGATCTTGCCCGTGGATGTCTTGGGCAGCGGCCCGAAGATCACGCTCCGCGGCGCCTTGTAGCGCGCCATGCGCTCCCGGCAGAAGGCGATGAGTTCCTCCTCCGTGGCGGTCGCACCGTCGCGCAGAGCGACGAACGCGCAGGGCGTCTCGCCCCATTTGTCGTCGGGGCGGGCGACCACCGCGACATCGCTGACGGCCGGGTGTCGGTACAGCACGTCCTCCACTTCGATGGAGGAGATGTTCTCGCCGCCCGAGATGATGATGTCCTTCGAGCGGTCCTTGATCTTCA